>JAMOPE010000316.1 GCA_027064785.1 Geobacteraceae bacterium | reverse complement strand
GCGATGAGGTTGAAGATCTCGACCTTCATGTCGGTGCCCGTCGCGAAGCGAGCTTTGGCCGATGGGTTGATGAGGTTAACCCGCGCAAGACGATCCTGATCACCGGCGATCGAAGTGGTATTCAGCGTCTTGCCGTTGAAGCCGGCGTCCGGTTACTGATTATTTCAGGTGATACTCCTCTGGATGATGATTTACTGGAGATTGCCCGTAAAAATCACGTTTCTGTGCTGGTCAGTCGCTTCGATACTGCAAATTGCGTCTGGTTAACCCGGATGGCGACACCAGTCGGTCTTCTGGCAGATTCCGACTTTATGACTGTTTCTCCCAATGATCTTCTTGAGGATTTACGCATTAAACTGACCCATGGCAAACAGTCGGGGGCAGTTGTTGCTTCACCGGAAGGACAATTAATCGGACTGGCAACCAAAAGCCATCTGATTAAAAATTCGCCGATCAAATTGATTCTTGTTGACCATAACGAATTGGGTCAGGCCGTTCCTGGCGCCTCAAAGGTTGATATCCTCGAGGTTATCGATCACCATCGGCTGGGAAATTTTCATACGAGTTTGCCGATTCGATTTATTAACCAGCCTCTCGGCAGCACCTGCTCATTGGTTTCAACCCTTTTTCAGCAGGCAGGAATTCGTCCCCAAAAGGATATTGCCGGGTTGTTACTCGCAGGGCTTCTCTCAGATACAGTGATCTTGAAATCACCGACAACAACCGACGTTGACCGCCAGTTGATTCCGTGGTTAGAGGAATGCTCCGGGCTTGATCATCAGGATTTCGGTTCACAATTGTTCGCTGCAGGTAGTCCCATGGCCAGTGGTGCGCCGGCACGTGATCTGATCTTTACCGATTTCAAGGAATATGGTGTCGGGGATTATGTGTTGGGCTTAGGGCAGGTCGAAGTTGTCAATTTCCACACCTTCCATGACCGTAAGGATGAACTTCGGGCAGAGTTATTGAAAGTTCGTGAGGAAAAGGGTTATGAGCTTGCGGCACTACTGATCACTGACATTGTTATGGAAAACAGTTTGCTGCTGACTGCCGGATCAAGTGAGCTTCCATTTATTATCGGATACCCTCAAGAGGAAGAAAACATTTATCGATTGAATGGAGTTCTGTCGCGTAAGAAACAACTTGTTCCCCATTTGTTGAAAGTCTTTAAGGGTTAGCGATGCTGTGAATAAAAAAATAGCCCCGCGTCAGGAGGGAGAACACGGGGCAAAAAGTTTTTTTTGAGAGAGAGTTTTCTTACTGTTAAGTACATTATAAACGGCTTAAGATTAATGTCAACTAAAAATAAATAATATTTAACTTTTTTTGTGGTGACTATGAGGATAGAAAAAAAGGGCCCCTTCGGTGAGCGGGACCCTTTTGAGTTGATTGATTGAAAAATTATTTAATATGACACTCTTTGCACTTGGTCGGGCCCTTTTTCATTTCTTTATGGCAACCTTTGCAGGTTTTGTGAAATGCATTTTTTGCTTTCGGGGCTTTAGGGTCGACACCATGGCAACTTGTACATTTGGCATAGTCTTCAGTGTGGTGACAGGTTGAACAATCGGTTCGTTTCTGGTGAGCCTGGTGGTCGAATGTGACTGTTCCCATTTTGGGAGTGTAAGCCACTTTCTCCGGTCCTGTTGTGACAGCGTAACCAATGGTTGCCAATGCTGAAATAACGATTGTGGCAGAGAGCATGGTCAAGAATCTTTTCATCGTTTCCTCCTATGAAATTGGGGTGGTTGTTGTTCCTGATGAAAGAATGACATAAGGAGAATCCTGTTTCATTCGACATCGGCGAGAATATCGTGAGATGTCGGGTCGACATGTAGTGATATCAGCTAGATATAAGTCTTTTTCTCGTGACATTCCGTTGTTTACAGTTAGCCTTCCTCTCTGTTAGACTCCGCAAAACATTATTTCAAATTGCCGTAGAGCTTCAATATGGAACCATTAAATACATCATCTGTCGCCATAGATGGCCTTGTTGTTCGGAAAATCCGTGAGGAGAAGCGACTGACGCAATTTTATGTGTCAAAAGTTGTCGGTGTGACAACTGACACGGTGTCGCGTTGGGAAAATAATCGTTATCCGACGATTATGCGTGATAATGCTCTGAAGCTGGCAGAAGCCCTGGAAGTCGAGCTGGATGAAATTCTTAAAGAAGAGCCTGAGCTTGAAGATTCTGAGTCGGTTGAACCATCAGTCTCTAAGAAAAATAAGACTTGGATTCCATTATTGATTGTTGTCATCATTGCCGCTGTTGCTGCAGGCTATTTTACTTTAAAACCTGCAGCAGTCCCTGCAGCGGTCCTTCATGCCAAACGAATCCTTCCTTCTTATGCTGCTCCTAGTAGTCAGATTCTGATCCGTGTCGAACTTTCAGCAGATAAACCGTTGAAAGGGATGATTCTTAAAGAAACATTCCCCGCTGGGTGGCAGCTGATAGAAGCTCAACCTGCAGTGTCTCATCTTGACAGTGAAACAGGAAAAGCTCGCTGGATTTTTCGCAAGCCGCCACTGACGACTCATGTTTTTTATCTCCTGAGGGTTTCGGAAAATGCTCATGCCGGGGATGATTTTGCTATTCATGGTGAGTTGATTGCGAATCCCGATGGACAGCGCTCTGTGACACCGGTGGATTCGGTCGGGACAATGAAAATTGAACCGTTTCACTGGGCAGACAGCAATGGGGACGGGGTCATTGATGACCTTGAAATTCTGGAAATTTCCGATCTGACCGATGAGGCTGAACCTTTGGATCTAGGTTGGGACCTGATAGAAGAAATATGGGAAATGGGTGCCTACAAATGGCAGCCCGATGAAAAAAAATTCGTTCCGGCAGAACCACCATTGGATCAGTAGTATTTTACTTAAAAAGGTTTTGACAATCCCTCGGGCAATTTCTAGAATCACTGCCAATCGAGGGGCTTCGTTTCGCGACATTAATAAGAACAAGGAAAAGTGCTATCATGGATACAGTCATCGCCCTGCTTAAAGAAGATATGGAGGCGGTTGAACGCCAGTTTGAAAAGCATCTGATGTCAGATGTGAAACTGGTGAGTCAAGTCGGGAATTACGTCCTCTCCAGCGGTGGTAAGCGTATTCGGCCGATGTTGCTGCTGCTTTGTGCCCGCCTGTGCGATTATCAGGGGGATAAACATATTGATCTCGCCGGTGTCGTCGAGTTTATTCACACCGCAACTTTATTGCATGACGATGTTGTTGACAGTGCGAACCTGCGTCGTGGTAATCGTTCTGCCAATTCTGTGTGGGGAAATCAGGCATCGGTTTTGGTCGGTGATTTTCTGTTCGCGAAATCATTCTCCGTGATGGTTGGTTCTGAAAGTTTGCGTATTCTGAAAATTTTGTCGGATACAACAACTCAACTGGCCGAAGGGGAAATTCTTCAGTTAATTAATACCTGTGATCTCGAAGTTGACGAGCCACGCTATTTACAGATTGTTCGTGATAAAACCGCAATTTTGATTGCCGCAGCGTGCCAGGTTGCCGGTGTCCTTGCCGGTGTTGATGAACAACACGAAGCTGCGCTGCGTGAATTTGGTCTGGAAATTGGAACAGCTTTTCAATTGATGGATGATGCTCTTGATTATGTTGCCGACGAAGAAGACTTCGGGAAAGAACGGGGACATGATCTGTTTGAAGGGAAAATGACACTGCCGTTGATCCACGCTTATGCTAATGCGACCGAGCAGGATCAACAGGAGGTTTCGCGGATTATTGAGGCTGAAGAGTTGACGAAAGAAGATCTTGATTACGTTTGTCAGCTGATCGATGCCAAAGACGGTATTCAATACACACACACCAGGGCGTCTGAGCGGATCGAAAAAGCAAAACAACAGTTAGCCCTGTTTTCTGATGGAGAAGCCCGTCAGGCCCTTTATACTCTGGCCGACTACGTGGTCTCACGAAATAAATAAATTTTGCGGAGCAAGTCGAATTATCTAACCCCTGATTTGCTCCGTTCTTCATTCCCGCCTATGATCACAATCCAAAATCGGCTATAATTCGCCATATGTTTCGGATTAATCTGCATAAGAAGGTTCTGGGTGCATTCCTGCTCCTTTCTCTGGTTCCCCTCGGTATTCTGTTATTCAATTCACAGCACAGTTTATCTCTGGTAGAAGACCTCCTTCGTCAGCGGACGACCGAGACTCTGGATAGCCAGGCAGCCAAGGCTCTTGGGCTGCGGGCTGAAATGGTGGCTTTACAGGTATCGTCGTTTTTGCGTGAAGTTGAAGGTGACCTGTTTGATTTAAGTCTTCTTCCAACGACCGAGTATGCCTATAAACGTTTTGCACACAGTCATCAGCGTGAACTCTGGTACCGGCATGGAACAAACAGTCACCCGGTTGAGGTTCGTGATAAAATTCTTCTTTACAGTGAACTCTCTTTTGTCGGGAGTGACGGTCGGGAGCAGGTTCGTATTGTCGGCGGAGATTCATCTCACAGTTTGCGTGATGTCTCTGATCCAGCGAACACAACTTATAAGAATGAAACATATTTTGTCCATGCGTCCCAGTTGGAGCCGGGTGAGGTTTGGGTCACCCATCTAAATGGCTGGTATGTCAGCCGGAATGAGCAGTTACTGGGGGCAGAGACACCTCTTGAAGCGGTTCAGGGTGCTCTCTATCGTGGCGTTATCCGTTTTGCAACACCGGTTTTTGAGGGAGATGAGTTCCGGGGTGTTGTTGTCCTGTCTCTCGATCATCGTCATTTGATGGAATACACTCAGCATATTTCTCCGATTGACGATAAAGCGATTATTTTTCCGTCCTATTCCAGCGGTAACTACGCTTTTATGTTTGATGATGAGGGGTGGATGATTGCTCACCCGAAGTATTGGGATATCCGTGGCTATGATGCCAATGGAAAGCTGGTTCCCGCCTATAGTGCATCGACGCCGAAAGAAGACATCCTGTCTGGACGAATTCCTTTTAACCTATTCGAAGCAGGGTTCGTTCACCCCAATTATCCCAAAGTTGCAGAAGCTGTGTTGCAGGGTAAGTCGGGAGTTGTTGAAACTGTCAACGTTGGTGGCTCAAATAAGATTATGGCTTATGCCCCAATCCACTATTCCTCTGGCGAGTACAAAGATCATCAGGTTTTCGGCGGGATTACTATTGGTGCTGAAATTGATCAGTTTCATCAGCCCGCCGTCGCGACATCCCGATTAATTCGTAAAGAGATCAACGACTACCTGATGCAATCATGGGTCGTTATTTCATTAACAATCATGTTTGTTGTCGCTATTGCATATATGCTGGCAAACAGTATTGTCCGGCCCGTTCTTTTATTGACTGATGCAACGCGTAGAATGATCCATGGTCAGCTGTCACCTGAAGTTCATGTCCGCTCCAATGATGAAGTCGGAGTCCTTGCCGATTCATTCAATACGATGGTTCGGGAACTGAATGAACGACGGCAGCGCCTTCTCCAAACATTACAGGCATTACGTCGGTCACGAAAAGAGATTATTCGTGAACGTAACTTCAAGGATACTGTTTTTGAAAATATTGAGACGGGACTGCTGACATTTGATGCTGAGAGCCATGTGACGTCTGCTAACGGTGCTGCGTGTCGAATTTTGGGGATTCACCGTCCCGGAAATGATTGCAGCTGGAAGGTTCTGCTTGCTGAGTGGCCTGAACTGCGTGAAGTTCTTATTTGCTGGTTTAAAGACAGTCCAGCAGGAGGGGGTGGAACTTTTCGGGAATATATCACTCTCGAGCGCAAAGGTCGGCCACTGACATATTTGATGGCCATGTTCCCCTTGAGCTTTCGCCAGCAGGAAGGGTGGTTGCTGTCGATTGAGGATCTGACAGAGCGGGTCAATATGCGACAGCAAATGGCACGGATGGATCGTCTTGCTTCTCTGGGGCGGATGTCCGCAGGGATCGCTCATGAAGTCCGTAATCCGTTAACCGGGGTGAGTTTACTGCTGGATGAATTACACGATCGGCTACTCGGTCAGGAAACCGATCAGCAGTTGATTCGCCGGGCGTTGGGAGAAATTGAACGCCTTGAGTCGCTGGTCAATGAAATGCTCCATTTTTCATCTGTTCCGACACCAAAGCTTGCGTATGGAACCATTGATAAGGTTGTGTTCGATTCACTATTTTTAATTCGCAAGCAGTGTCAGCGGCAAAAAGTACAGTTAATCGAAAATATAGAAGGAAATCTTCCCGAGATTATGCTCGACAGTGACCGGCTAAAACAGGTGCTGATAAATCTTCTCAACAACGCTCTGGATGCCATGCCCGATGGTGGCGAATTGCGGGTTGAGGTCGAAAAATTGGGAGAGAAGATTGCAATCCGGGTGAGCGATAATGGGATTGGAATTCCTGCCGATAAGTTACCCCTGATTTTTGAGCCGTTCTTTACCAGTAAAGGGCAGGGGACAGGTTTGGGGCTGGCTATTAGTTACAATATTATTTCGGACCATGGCGGAGAAATTGAGGTTGAGAGTCAGATTGGTGAGGGAACAACCGTTCAAATTTTGTTACCGATAACCAAAGATTAGCAGGTTGATCGACAGGAGCGGTCATATATGGAAAAAATTCTTATTGTTGATGATGAAGCGTTTATCCGCGAAAATCTGGAACGCATTATTGCTGAGGATGGCTATCGTCCCATTTCAACTGAATCACCTGAAGAGGCGATTCGAATTGTTGCAGAGGAAGAGATCAGCCTGGTTCTTCTTGACCTGAATCTTGGCAGCAGCAGTGGTCTTGATGTTCTGCGGGCAATGCGGGAGGTTGATCCTGAGATTCTGGTGATTATTATTACCGGGTATGGAACGGTTGAGAGTGCTGTTGAGGCTTTAAAAATCGGTGCCTATGACTATATTAAAAAACCTTTTAAAGCTGACGCGATCCACTTGATTGTTAAACTGGCACTTGAAACTCAAAACTTACGGCGTAAAGTCAAACGTCTTTCCCGCGATGGTTCTGGAATCAATATGGTGGGGAACAGTCCACAGCTGTTACAGATCTTTCAACAAATTCGTGAAGTCGCGAAACATGAGATGGCGACGGTATTGATTACCGGTGACAGTGGAACTGGAAAAGAGCTGGTCGCTCAGGCGATTCATAATCTGTCGCCGCGCAGCCAACAGCCGTTCATTGAAATCAACTGTGGGTCTTTACCGTTTAATCTTCTTGAAACAGAACTCTTCGGTCATGAGCGTGGTGCTTTTACCGATGCCAAAAACCGTAAAATCGGACTGTTTGAAGAAGCAGATAGTGGTTCAATTTTTCTCGATGAAATCGGTGAAATGGACGTCAGCCTGCAGGTTAAGCTGTTGCGGGTTCTGGAAGACCGTAAAATACGCCGTCTGGGGGGCAGCCGCAATATTGATATTAATGTCAGGATTATTGCCGCAACCAACGCCGACCTGAAGGGGGCACTGGAACGGAAAGAGTTTCGCGAAGATCTCTATTATCGTCTCAATGTTTTCCCCATTCATATTCCACCGTTACGTGAGCGGCGCGAAGATATTCCGATTTTACTTGAATATTTTCTGCAACGTTTCAGTACGGAGTTCAATAAGTCAATACGGGGTTTCAGCCGTGACGCCCTTGATCTGGTTATGCGTTATCATTGGCCGGGGAATGTTCGGGAATTGCGTAACGTTGTTGAGCGAATTTGTATCATGCACAATGTTGAACAGATTTCACCGGCTCATTTACCGCGTGAAATCTGGGGCGAATCGCCTCAGAGCGAGATGCCATTTGATTACGAAATTCCGCCCGAAGGAATCGTTCTGGACGACGTTGTTGGTCAGGTTGAAAAAGAACTGGTTGAAAAGGCGTTCAAGATCACCGGGGGAAATGTTGCCAAGACGGCACGGATTCTCAATGTCCCGCGTGGAACATTACGCTACAAGCTGGAGAAGTATCATCTGACAGGTGAATAAATTTATCAATTGTTCCAGATAATAAAAGTCGTCTAAAGGGCTGAAAATCGCCACATTGGACGACTTTTTTATTTTTATACGTTGTTTCGGCCTCTATATCGTTAATTCCCGGGGAGAGAAAATCAATAAAGACTGTGACTTCTAGCGGGTTCAGAGGTTCTTGAGCAATTTTATTACAAATTGGTACCACTGTTGCTAAATGGTCTGACCAGTAACAGAAAAAGGTTCATCTCTCTTGTCCATTTATCATGGACTCTTAGCCCCGTTTCTGCCTCCTCCGGAATGGGGCATTTTTTTTGATTTATTTCTGTTGTTTCGCCAGTGCGATTGCCTGCGCCATTTTGTCGCCAATAGATTCCTGACTGCTTCCGGTGAGGTTGCAGTGAGAACACGCAGAACAACATCCCGAGCACCCATTTGGTGCGCCGCTGATTGTTTTATAGATGGAGTAAGCAACATAACAGGCTGCTGCTGTTACGATAAGTGATGTTAGTGTTAAATCCCATGAAAACATGATGATCTCCTGTCACTAAAGAAATACTGCAGTGCCGACCTGATATATTGCGACAGCCAGCATGAATCCAAGTGTTGTATTGAAAACAGTTGCAAAAATTGCCCAGCTCCACGACGACTCTTTCGCCATAGTGACGACCGTGACAACGCATGGAGCATAAAGAAGAACGAAGATAATCATCGCCAATGCTGTAAATTTGTTCCAGTTTGGATCGGTGGCAATTCTGCTGGAGAGTGTTTCTGCCGCTTCCGGATTGACTTTACCCAGTGAATAAGCGGTGCCAAAGGTTGAAACAATAATTTCTTTAGCAGCAAAACCACCGACGAGAGCGATATTGGTGCGCCAGTCAAACCCTGCGAGGCGGCTGATTGGCTCAAGAACCGTTCCGATTTTTCCGGCGAGGGAGTAGCGTAGTGCCGCTTGTCCTTCAGTGTTATCGATTTTAGTAAGAGCTATTTTGCGTTCGGCTTCAGTGTGAACAGTGTTGATGACTGTCTGACGTTCCAATGAAAACTGGTTGACCTGCTGTTGTGGTAACCCGGGAAACGTCATCGCTGCCCAGAGAAGAATCGAAACTGCTAAAATAACTGTTCCCGCTTTCTTGATGTATTGCCACGTCCGCTCCCAGGTGTGGATGAAGATTCCCTGCAGGGTTGGTAACCGGTAGGGGGGCAGTTCCATGATAAACGGTGTCGATGCGCCTTTAATAACTGTCGATCGAACCAGTTTAGCAACAAGGAGTGCGACGACCCACGCAATTAAGGTGATTGAAAACATCATCTGAGCGCGGTACTCGGAGAAGAATGCTGCGATCAGCAGCATGAAA
>JAMOPE010000315.1 GCA_027064785.1 Geobacteraceae bacterium | reverse complement strand
CGCAGGGCTGACCAGACCGTCAAAGAGGAAGAAAAAGACCAGAATAATAACATTATTATCGAGTGCCAATCCCCAGTAGGTCGACTTGCCCACCAAACCGAAGACATTGAAATAGCTCAACCGGATCACGCCCGTTGCGACAATGAAAAAGGCTCCGGGAATGTACCAGGGGCTGAAATTGCCATAACTAAGGAGAATGACAGCGGGACAGATACCGAAACTAACAATGTCGATCAGCGAGTCGAGCTGGCCGCCAAACTCTCCCTGTTCTTTGGTTCTTCCTTTCATTTTGCGAGCGATAATTCCATCGCTCCAGTCAAAGAAGACCGCCCAGATCAAACCGATCATCGCTGCCGGGAAATTACCTAGAAAAGCGAAATAGATGCCCAATATTGCGCAGAGGAGGCCGACCAGTGAACAGATGTTCGGCAGATCGTTCGCATAGTAAAATATGGCTCTGGGAGTTTTTGGCGAGTTATTCATGAAATTTTCTCCGAACCGATAATCGCACCCAAGGCTTCAGCCACTATCCTGTTTTCAGGCTGGCTGCGACTGGCAATGCGAATGTAACGGTCAGACTCCGGCATTGTTTTACCCTGACAGTGCTTAATGTAAATATTGTGTTCAACAAAAAGCCTGCGAGCCACTTCGGGGCCAGAAGGGGCATGGTCGGGAAGTCGGCAGAAAATATAATTGGCATCAGGACGATAGACCGTAAAGCCATTGATCGCGCAGAGATCCTGATAGAATTGATCTCGATCTGCCCGGACCCGATCGCAACTGGCAAGGAACTCCTGCTGGTATTCAGGGGCATGCACCAGAAAGGTTTCAGCAAAGCCATTGAGGTTCCAGATGTGCAGCCCTTGACGAACCTGATCGGCAAAGATGGCGTTGGCTGTCAGCATATAGCCGATGCGTAGCCCGCAGATGCCGTAAGCTTTGCTCATGCTCTTAAAAATCGCAAGATTAGGGTATTGAGCGATATCTCCTTCAAGGGTTTCCAGGTCACGATCTTGAGCAAAATCGATGAAAGATTCATCAACAATGAGCATGCAACTGTGTTCAGCTAATTTATCCAGCAGGCGGATGAGATCAACTTTTGGAACCAGTAGTGAGGTTGGATTGTTCGGCGACACGACCACCGCCACATCGGCTTGGTTGCGGATAGCTTCGGCCGCAAACCTATCGACATCCAACTGGAAGGACGGAGCCTCAAGAGCAAATTCAATGACATTTTCATTCGGTGCAGCATTTGCGTATTCATTGAACGACGGCACCGGGATAATCAATTTCTTAGCGAGATGTCCGGAAACAATTTTAATCAACTCAGCTGCGCCATTGCCGACCACCAACCGTTCCGGCGGTTGATCGATAAGAGTACCCACTAACCCGGCTAAAACATTTTGCGCTACGGGATAATTCAGGACCAGTTCATGGATTTGACTGGTTAATTGCGTGAAAAAACGCTCTGGCGGAAAATAGAGATTGTAGAGGTAGGCATGATCGATAAAGTCATGCCGCCAATAGCCCCCATGCTGGCATTCAATTGCTTCAAATTGCTGCTCTTTGTCGGTGGTATCAATATTTGTTGTATTCAGTTCTGTCATCTCTTGATTTTGCTTTCTGCTTTCTGCTAACTGCCGAAGCCGACAGGTTTAATGGTATAAACGGTCAATCCTCAGGTTGCAATACTTACAATCACGGCCAGTCTCATTCCCGGCAAGGGATGTACTAAATAGAGGAAGTTAGAGATAATGGGGAGAGCGGCGGTTTTGCTAAAATCGGATCTTCTATTCGGTCGAGCACATTCCTGGAACGACTACTGATAGCTTTCCGGAGCGGCGCCAGTCTCTCGCCCATAGCAATCTTGACCGTGGAGGGTTTTGGAAACATTGTCTCCGCTGCCTTCAGATCCTCAAGCGTATCGATTTCATACCAGCGGGCGGGATCAAAGAAGACGGGTACAAATGAGATGGTTCCTTCCGCGACCATTTCAGCGAAAACAGCCTCATAGTAGCCACTCACCTTGCCGGCGGAAATGTACTGATCCAATCGTTCCCAAATCAACTTCCAGGTTTTCCGGGAGAAATTATAGATATTCACAGTCTTGTAATGACCGGAGTCGTTGCGGCTTGCAGACCCCAAACAAAAGGCCTCCAACTGGTGCTTCTGATCGAGGGTCACTGTGGTGCCGTTCATCCATGGCAGCATTTTGGAGATCGCAACACAATCAGATTGAAGCATTGGTGTAAGGAGTTCAGGCTGAAAAACCAGATCACTTTCAATCAACAGAAAGGGTTCAGTGATCACCTTCCCGGCTAGCCACAATGAGTAAATATTGTTAGTTGTATTATAGCGCGGACTATGGATATAGGTGATTTTAATGTCGGCATAGTGGCGACCAAGATAGTTCTCGATAACTTCTGACAAGTGACCAGTCACGACAAACAGGTGCTTAAACCCATGACTACGCAGGGAACGCATTAACCTTTCAAGGATGGGGATTTGATTGACTTCGATAAGACATTTGGGGGTTGAATCGGTTAGCGGGGCGAGTCGGCTCCCCATGCCGGCGGCCAACAACAAAGCTGTTTGTACTGAGGCACCATTATCTGAAGGGGCACAATTCATTAAAACTCCTAGTATGGGTTTAAAGTAGACAGGGGAAAGAAAGACACACGTATCCCTGTGGTATAGACTTATTTTTGCTGAGATGCAAAACCGTCATGGCTTGAATGCTGACAGAGAGCCGCTCCTATAAGAGCGCGTGAAGAATCTGTGCATAAAAGGCTGTACGGTTAAAATAATGGGAATAATAGAGGTGTTCTTCTTCGCGAGTGAAAAGGGAAAACCAATATTGGAACTAATGCGGCAAGATAGTAGAAGAGTCAATTATCGCGAGCGCGACAGATAGCCTATGGTGGAGCCTGAACGGCAATGGGGCAACTGCGTCTTTGCTCTCAAATGCGTTTAAGAACTTGTGACGAAATCTGAAGAATTAGGAGAATGGCTTCTATGGAAGAGGTCATAAAAAAGGTGAATGTTCCAGCCAGGGCATTCACAACAACCTGAACCACATCGACACACTATCCCTTTCTTCCGTAATAGTCAAACTCAACAAGGCGTAACCTAATAAAATACCGTATTGAATTGCCCCGGGAAGCTGTAGCACTGTTGGAAAAATCTCCTGCCGTTCTTGCTGACTCGCAGCTTCAGGCCGATCGTTTCGCTGTCGGAATATTCGGCTTCCCGGCTGGGACTGTCGGGATCGTGAGCGATTGAGTTCAGGGTCTTGGTGGTTCTGCTGACTCGTAAGTGGAAAATTTGCTATCGCAGGTCATGTGAGGAAGGGACCTTTCTTGACATGGGATCCGGAATAGTATATCTTTTTCCGGACTGCGACTCCTCTTTCGTGTGTAGGAAGGCCTCATGTATAAAAGTAGATATATCTATCCGACGCTACAGAAACAGAAAGATAATCATAAAATTACGATTTTAATCGGGCCACGTCAGGTTGGTAAAACCACCTTGATGCGTCGTCTTTATGATCAGTTCAGCGATGGGCATATCTGCCTCATGCTTGATTTGGATATCTATTCTCATTATGAGCAAGTCAGTAGCTACGAAAACCTTCTGAACACGTTAAAGCTGAACGGCTATCAGCCTGATCAACGCGAACAGTTTATTCTCTTTCTTGATGAATTTCAAAGATATGCTGATATTAGCCGGGTTCTAAAGGCAGTCTATGATCATCACCCCAATATAAAGGTCTATGCTTCAGGCTCTTCATCCCTCGCCATCAATGAACAGATTCAGGAAAGCTTAGCCGGGCGTAAGCGGATCGTCCGTATCTATCCACTAAGTTTTCGGGAGTATCTCCACTTCAGAGAAAGAGATGATCTGGGCAAAAAGTTGCAAAATCTGGCAACGGTGCAATCTGACAACCTTGATAATTTACTTCCTGATCTCTACGAGGAATTTTATCGTTTTTTGATCTATGGCGGATATCCTGAAGTCGCACAGGTCAAAGGGCAGGAAGCGAAAGAGGTGCTGGCTTCTATTTTTGATCTTTACGTCAAAAAAGATCTAGTCGATTTTCTTAAAGTTGATCGGATTAAGCATGCCAAAACGCTCATTCGTCAGCTGGCGGTTAATCATGGGCAGGAGACCAGCTACAGTCAATTGGCGCAGGTGGCAGCCATTGACGAAAAAACGGCTAAGAATTACGTCGAAATTCTCACAGAGACATTTATCATCACCGTTCATCCCCCATGGTTTACTAATCGCAACAAAGAACTCGTGAAAACTCCCAAAATCTATTTCTTGGATAATGGTGTCCGTAATTTTTTTATCAACAATTTTAATCCCCATGACATGCGTCAAGACAGCCCATTTTTATTTGAAGGGTATGTAATCTCTGAACTTATTAAGGCAGGAACGGCGAGCGATCAAATCAAGTTCTGGCGAACCAAAAATCGCCAGGAGGTCGATCTGATTCTTGAAATTGACGGAGAGTTAAAACCTGTTGAAATTAAATACAAGAAACGCTTGAAGTCATCAGATTACAAAGGGCTGAAAAGTTACCAGAAAGCCTATCCAGACTGTCATCAGCCATTTTTGGTCAATTTGACCAGCAATTTACTTTCAAATGGAGTACAGCATCTGTCACCATTTGATATTGGACATTTTTTGGAAGAGTAATAAATTTGTTGGTCCAAGCTTGGCATTGAATAGTTTTCAGAGTTTTTGCAAGGATAAAAGTTGCTATTAATCAGGCAGCTCGGTATCAAGTCATATAAAGAAGCAATTAAGCTTGATTCTCTTTGCGGTTTGCCCCGATTCAACCTGACTCCCGGAGATTACACTGTGGTTCGGAAAAAAGCTGAGATTCTGGGATTGCTGGATCAGCCGACCGAACTGAGCAGAATGCTTGCAGTAGAGTGCTCTATAAAAGATTCCCCGGTAAAGCAGATTGGGTTTATCGCTGGCTGAGATTTTTGAAATGGCATGACTTCACAGTAGTTGTATCTAAGCAGAAGGCTGTCGTTGTGCTGATTGACCCGAAATCTTACTGTTGCAGGTTCTGTTTCTCGATAATCCGGCGTCTGTATTCGACGACTTCAGTCCGTAGATTCGAGAGCTTTGCGATTTTTTCATCGACCATGTTGATGTGCTGGTCAAGGATTCTTATCAGTTCTGGAATCAGCGCATCTGTTTCTTTTGCTTCCCCGTAAATTCTATACAGGTGCTGCATCTCTCTGATGGTGAGCCCCAAGTCTTTAAGTTTAATAATAAACTTGATGCGCCGGACCATGTATGGCGTATAACCCCGATTTGAACGGCTTTGACGTTCAACCGCCTCAATAATTCCAACTTCTTCCCAGTAACGCAATGTGCGTGTCGAAATTCCTAGTTCATGACAGAGTTCACCTATCGGAACAATCTGCTCATTTTCACGCTGTTTATCCATCATGCCAAATCTCCGTAGGTTGAATCAATGATCTCTGTGTCGTTGTGACGACGTTTCTCAGCGGGGACAGGCTTTTCTTTCGCTAATGAGAAGAAAGGCCTAATCCGCCATGTTCGCAGGGAATGACGCTAACGTGAATATGGTGAAAAGGCAAGATAAATAATCCCACTTTTTTTGTGTAGATTCGGGCAACAGCGTTATGCGAAAAATAGCATATAAAAACAGATAGTTGCGGAATATAAATATAACCACACCGGTCAGCTACATAACGCTGTTATTTTTTTTGTTGACATGCACGTCAATGGCATATAAAAATGACGACCATGATTGTTTGTCGTTTAGTTAAGTAGGATCTATTGTTGAAAGCTTGTGGTTTCTTTGTGAGGTGACGGGGGTCTTTCCTGTCCGTAAGCGTAAGAGGAGGTGCTTGTGTCTGAATTTCTGAGTCGGATTAGAAAAAAGAGTTTGCATTCGAGAATTATGCAGCCCGAGGATACCATCCCATTTTTCAAGAACGGGATGGATTTAGGCTGGTCGGGCTTTACCCCGGTCGGTTATCCAAAGGTTGTTCCGTTGGCTTTGGCCGATTATGTCGAGGCTAACAATCTGCAGGGGAAGCTGCGGTTTAATCTGTTCATTGGTGCATCGATCGGTCAGGAAGTTGAAGATCGCTGGGCATCATTGCAGATGACCGATAAGCGCTGGCCTTACCAGACCGGTAAAACAATTCAGAAACAGGTGAATGACGGTACTGTCCGGATGGGTGACAAGCACCTTTCGCTGTATGCACAGGATCTTGGTTACGGCTACTACACTAAGGAGCGTGGCGGTGGTTTTGACCTAGGTTTAGTTGAGGCGTCAGGTATTACCGAGGATGGCCATATCATTCTCGCAGGCTCCATAGGTTCTGCAACCGAGGTGATCCAGTATGCTGATAAATTGATTATTGAAATTAACACCGCGATCCCTTCTTTTGAGGGACTGCACGATATCGTCATGCTTGATCTTCCGCCTCATCGCAAGCCTTATCTGATCAGTCGGGTTGATGACCGGATCGGAACGCTACATGTCCCTTGTGATCACGACAAAATTATCGCGATTGTTGAATCGAAAAAGCCCGACCGCGGTCGTCCTCTTGGTCCACCGGATGAAATGTCTGAGCAGATTGCCGGGAATATTCTCGATTTCTTCACTGCTGAAGTGAAGGCCGGGCGTCTACCGGAAAATTTACTGCCACTACAATCGGGTGTTGGCAATATCGCTAACGCGGTTGTCGGTGGTTTGGTCAATGGCCCGTTTAGTAATCTGAAAGTTTGGACCGAAGTTATCCAGGATACGATGCTCGACTTTTTCGATTCGGGGAAACTTGACTTTGCATCATCAACGTCCCTCTCCCTGTCAGAGCCGGGTTTTGAACGTCTCTACAATAATTGGGAGAAATATACCAGCAAGGTTGTTCTGCGACCGATGCAGGTCAGTAATCACCCTGAGCCGATCCGGCGCCTCGGTGTTATTGCAATGAATACCCCGGTTGAGTTTGATATCTACGGCCACGCCAATTCAACGCTGATTAATGGCAGCCGGATGATCAATGGTATCGGTGGTTCCGGTGATTTCCTGCGGAATGCCGGACTTTCCATCATGCATACCCCTTCAACCCGCCCGTCGAAAACAGATCCAACCGGTATCTCATGTGTTGTGCCGTTTGCAACCCATGTCGATCACACCGAGCACGATCTCGATATTCTTGTCACCGAACAGGGGCTGGCCGACCTTCGTGGCCTCTGCCCGCGTGAACGGGCACGAGAAATCATCAATAAGTGTGCTCATCCCGATTATAAACCAATCCTGACCGAGTATTACGAGCGTTCCGAGAAAGAGTGTTTTGCCCGGGGCATTGGTCATGAACCTCATATGCTCTTCAAGGTCTTCAAAATGCAGGAATCATTGATGACCGAAGGAACAATGAAAATCAAAAGCTGGGATTGATTCACCGCTTATCTGTGTGCGAGACATCTACATTTATTGATGTGGCGTAGATGTCTCGTACCTTAATTGTATTGATATTGAATATGAAATTTGAAAGCAGGGTCTGTCCATTTGGAGGGCAAGATTCTTTATTGGAAGGTAACACTATCCGAGAATGGAGATGAGAAATGAAGAGAAGTAGGCTAGTCGGTTTATTCGTTGCATTGATCGTTGTTATGGCATTTGCATCAAACTCGTGTGCCACTAAATTGAAGTTGCTTGCGGCATATCAGCCCAACTTTATCTTCAATGTCGGCATCACTGATGTCTTCAAGAAAAACCTTGCCGAAATCTCTGGCGGGAAAATTCAGATCCAGCAGTTTGGTCCCGATGTTGTACCGACTTTTGAACAGTTCCAGCCAACTCAGGCAGGCGTTTTCGACATCAACTTTACCCATCCGACCTATCATGCCGGTAACTTTGGTCTTGGTATCCTGATGGATATTACTAAGTTTGACCCGACCAAGCGTCGTGAAACCGGTCTGTTTGACGTGATGGATAAAGCCTATAACAAGGTCGGGATCAAGGTTATTGCCCTGCCACCAGTCTCCCCCTACCACTACATCACAAAAGAAGCTCTCTCGGGTGAGAAGCCCAGCTTTAAAGGTCTGAAGCTGCGGAGTAACCCGACTCTCCAGAATGTTGTTCTTGAGCTTGGCGGATCACCTGTGACCATGTCCGGTGGCAATGTTTATACCTCTCTGCAAAAAGGCGTTATCGATGGTGCAGCCTGGACTCTGGTTGGTGTCAAAGATTTCAAGTGGAATGAAGTTGCCAAGTACATGGTTCGTCCGACTTTCGGTTCGATCACAATGATGTTGATGATGAACCTGGACAAGTACAACTCACTGTCTGATGACGAGAAAAAGTGGATTGATGAGGCCGGTAAGAAGACCGAGCTGGATAGCCTCGCTTTCTTCAACGGCAAAATCGACAGCGAAATAAAATACCTCGAAGACAAAGGTATGGAGTACACCGAAATGAATGCTGACGATGCAAAGAACGTCAACATCTATTTCAACGACGGTATCGTCAAGATGTCACAAAAACTGGTTGGCGACGAGGCCCTGAAATTCAAAAAACTGGCTGAAGAAAAAGGGATGCTCCAATGACCCCTAGCAACACAGCTGCTTCCCTGCCCATCCTTTCCTGGATGGGCAGGTTGCTCGACTTGTTAACCAAGATTACCTTCAACATTAGTGGCGCTGCGTTGGCCAGCATCCTTTGTCTGATTGTTAACGAGGTTTTTCGGCGTTACTTTTTTAACGCTCCGACGACCTGGGCAGGGGATGCAAATCAGTGGCTTTTTGCTTTGGCAACAATGTTGGCACTTCCGGAAATCACCCGGGTGAAGGGTAATGTTGCGATTACGATTCTACTGGAGCGGCTGCCACAAGGAAAAAGGGAAGTACTGGGAAGAATTCTGGCTCTCGTCAGCTGTTTTGCCTGCTTTCTGGCGGTTTACATCTCCGGAAATGAAGTTATGCGTCAGTATTCTATGGGAATCACGACAAACTGGATCTATCCCGTTCCAAAATGGTGGGTATCCGGAGCTATTCCTGTCGGGTTTTTGTTAAGCAGTCTACAGTTTTTCCGCCTCGGATTTGAGCGTAGCTCGGCCGAAGAGGAGTAGGAGTTTTATATGGATTGGGGTACCACATTAATTCTGTCACTTGTTGTTCTATTGTTTCTGTTTTCCACGGGGATGCCTGTCTTTATCGCATTCATGCTGGTCAACGTGTTCAGTGTATTCCTGATGATGGGTACCACCGGATTTGGCTTATTTGCCAACAGTTTTTATAATACTGTCACGCAGGATTCCCTGTTG
>JAMOPE010000314.1 GCA_027064785.1 Geobacteraceae bacterium | reverse complement strand
AGCAGAGGTTCAGGCAGAAAAGTTCACCAACGTTTTTGAGAATCAATCGCCGCAACCTGGACAGTTACGCCGGATCAGCAAGGCCCCGACAGTCATGGAATTTGTCGACTTAATGTCTAAATTCATTGGCGAGAAACCGGCTCAGGCGGCAATTGCTGAATATCTGAGAAATCAGGAGATCAACGAATCCGGCCGCCTTTCCGACCATGAAATCCCCAACCTGAAGAGTTTCACCGAACGAACTCTGGCCGGCCATGTCGGCGCTGCACCAGCCCGGATCATCCTCGAAAACTACCTTGCTGCCCGGGGCAGTGAGATGGAAGATGTCTTTGATATCTTCGGCACCGTCACAATCAACCATGCATCAAGTCGTGAGCAGCTGAGTGTGTTGTACGATGCGGCACAGATTGTTTCCAGCGAGGAAGATTTTCAGAAAACCCTCGATAACATCCTGCAGCTGCTTGCTCAGCAGTTTAAATTTGACCTGTGTGTTATCCGCTTTCTTGAACCGGAATCGAAAACCCTGATGGTCAAAAGTCTGGTGGGGGTCTCTTCGAAACACTTTGGGCAGTTTGAACGAAACCTCAACATGGATACCTATATCGGGCAGGCGTTCCTGACGAACTCGACAACTGTCGTTAACGATACCGACAATATCGATAAGCCCCTTTCGGCTGAGCACATTAAGCGGGACGGGATCACCTGTCTGGCCCACACTCCGATTATTTTCGAGGGCGAGCCGATTGGAATTCTCTCGGCTTTCTCAAAAACGGCCAAAGGAATTTTTACCAACGAATTCATCGCCCTGTTTGAAAACCTTGCCGGTCAAATCAGTATTGCCTGGCGAAATCACCAACAATTACAAAAGTTATTACGCGTCCGTGAACAAGAACGTGAAATGCAGATCGCCAAAGATATTCAGATGGGGCTACTCCCAGCCAACCTTCCCGATCTGGAACATATTACAATTGCCGGGCTGTGTGTCCCGGCCCATCAGGTTGGCGGTGATTACTACGACTTTATCGAACGGGAAAACTCCTCTTACGATCTGATTATTGCCGATGTTTCGGGACACAGTATCGGTTCAGCACTGATCATGGCCGAAACCCGAACATTTATTCACGCACGGATGGACACCATTAAACAGCCGGCGGTTATGCTGAAAGCCCTAAATGGTTATTTCCTCAAAGACCTTGACCGCTCCGATCTATTTGTCACCATGTTTTACCTGCAGTATAATCCATTAAGCCATCGGTTAATTTACAGCAACGCCGGGCACAACACCCCGCTGTTGTGGAAAAACAAAGAGAAGCAGGTCATTACCCTCGATGCCGAAGGATTGATTTTTGGTATCACCGGTGACATCACTTTTGAACAGAAAGCGACCGATCTCGAAGCCGGGGATATTTTACTTCTCTATACTGACGGGATTGTTGAAGCAGAAAACAACGATAAAGATCTTTTCGGAATCGATAGGCTGGGGAAACTTCTCGAAGAAGGGTGCCATCTCGAGCCACAGGAACTGATCGATCAAATCATGACTCAGGGACGTTTATTCACCGGAATGCGTCACTTTAACGACGACATCACCCTTGTCGTGATGAAGGTTTTAAAATAGTACTAATTTATGAGCCAGATGAGGTAATATACGTTACAATTACATCAGTACGTGATGAGAGATCAAAATTCAAAGGAGAAAATTAGATATGCAATTAAACATCACCGAACAAGATGACATTGTTCAAATCAGCATC
>JAMOPE010000313.1 GCA_027064785.1 Geobacteraceae bacterium | reverse complement strand
CAATGTGCCTTTGGAAAATTTCTAGCGAGCGAAGCCGCAAAAACAGCGGCAGCACGTGATCCCGAGTTTGCTGCCCTATTGCAAGACGTTATTGAACCACATAAAAAACTGCACAGCCTCGTCCCACAGATGAATAATGCGCTACGTACCGGTAACCGGTCGGAAACGCTACGCATTTATTCGGATGAAGTTATGCCAACACTCGCTGAAGTTCGCTACCTTTTGCGGGCAATGAAAAAACAAGCAAAGAAAAAGCTGGAAGGGTTGGAAAAAGCAAAAGAAATTTACCGGACAGAAACCAAACCCGATCTTGAGCAACTTAAAGTACATCTACATAAAATTATTGATATTTCTAAGGCTAACATGCTCTCTGATCAGGAGATGGTCGACTCGGCACAGGGGACCCGCAACAGTATTGTTATCCTCGGGATTATCGCTCTGGTTCTTGGAGCAATTTTAGCCTGGGTTATCAGTCGTTCCCTGACCGTCCCGATGAAAAAAGCGGTCACGATGCTTGATGACTTGGAAATGGGGCACCTCGACACCCGGTTGAATATGCAGCGTAAAGATGAAATCGGTCAAATGGCGGAAACAATGGATCGCTTCGCCGATTCTCTCCAGAGTGAAGTTGTTGCCTCAATGCAAAGACTCGCAAATGGCGACCTCACATTCGAAGTCACCCCGCGCGATAGCAACGATCAACTCCGCGGGGCACTGAAAAAGCTGGGAGAGGATCTTAACAATCTGTTGATGCAGATTCAGGTTGCCAGTGAACAGATCGATTCGGGAAGCTCACAGGTCAGTGAATCTGCACAATCCCTCTCCGATGGAGCAGCCCAGTCGGCGGCATCTGTTGAAGAAATCAGCAGTTCAATGAACGAAATCGGCAGCCAAACCAACACCAGTGCCGAATATGCCCAACAGGCCAATCAGCTGGCAACCTCAGCACGACAGGCAGCGGATACCGGCAGTGAACGAATGACAGCCATGGTCAGTGCCATGGAAGAGATCAATGAGTCAGGTCAAAACATTAGCAAGATCATCAAAGTGATCGATGAAATTGCGTTCCAGACTAACCTGTTAGCCCTCAATGCTGCTGTTGAAGCAGCACGGGCCGGGCAACATGGCAAAGGGTTCGCAGTTGTTGCTGAAGAAGTCCGCAACTTGGCGGCACGTAGTGCAAAAGCCGCCAGCGAAACGGCAGAATTGATTGAAGGTTCCGTAGAAAAAACATGCAATGGAACTCAAATTGCCGAACAGACCGCCGAAGCATTGGGCGAAATAGTCGGGTCGATCAGTAAGGTCACCGATCTGATTGGTGAAATTGCTGCTGCCAGTAACGAGCAGGCTCAAGGCATTGCTCAGGTGAATATCGGCATGCAACAGATTGATCAGGTGATTCAGCAGAACACCGCCAGCGCCGAAGAGAGTGCCGCGACCAGTGAAGAGCTGTCGAGCCAGGCAGCCGAGTTGAAACATCAGCTGAGTCGTTTTACCCTGAAAGGGGTCGGGATGGTTCCACCGGCACCACGCTTGCCATTATCATAAAGACATTCATCCCCGGCCAGGCTGATCCTGACCGGGGATGACCAGCCCACATGACATCTATTTTTTCTTCACCCGAAAGCCCGACTTTTCCAACGCAGCCGCGAGATCAGTTTTTCCGGAACGAAACTGACGCTCCTTCTGAACAGACTTCGCCCGTCGGGAAGGTTGGTTATCTCGCTTTGGAGCATTTTCACTATCACTGCGCATTGTCAAAGCAATCCGCTTACGCTGCAGGTCAACCTCCAGCACCTTGACCTGAACCTGCTGACCAACCTTGACAACCTCATTGGGATCTTTCACAAAACGATCCGCCAACTGGCTGATATGGACCAATCCATCCTGATGGACACCCAAATCGACAAACGCCCCAAAGGCGGCAACATTGGTGACAATACCGTTGAGTCGCATGCCCTCCTGCAGATCTTTGATCTCCATAACATCTTCGCGAAAAGTGGTTGAGACAAAAGTTTCTCGCGGATCGCGGCCAGGTTTTTTGAGCTCGGTTATAATGTCGCGAAGCGTCGGTAATCCGACATCGACAGCAACATAACGATCAAGATCGATGGAGTCGAGTCGGGCCGGTTCACTGACTAACTGAGTCAGGTCAGCACCACTGTCTTTAGCCATCTGTTCCACCAGCTTGTAGCGTTCTGGGTGGACTGCGGTGTTATCGAGCGGTTGCTTCCCGTCACGGATCCGCAAAAATCCCGCCGCCTGTTCAAAAGCTTTCTTCCCAAAACGGGGAACCTTGAGAAGTTGTTTGCGCTGCTCAAATTTACCGTGATCGTCACGATACCCGACAATTGATTTCGCCAACGATTCACCAATCCCCGAAACGAAACTGAGCAACGCCCAGCTGGCAGTATTGAGATCGACACCGACGTAGTTGACACATGACTCAACCACATCGTTTAACGATTTTTTCAGCGCGGTCTGACTGACATCGTGCTGATATTGCCCGACACCGATACTCTTCGGATCAACTTTGACCAGTTCAGCCAGTGGGTCCTGTAACCGTCGGGCAATGGAAATTGCACCACGAACGGTCAAATCAAGATCGGGAAATTCCTCGCGGGCGATATCTGACGCTGAATAGACACTTGCCCCCGACTCACTCACCATCACCACTGGCAGCTTAATTCCTGCATCCTTTAAGCACTGCTTGACGAACTGATCCATCTCACGACCAGCCGTTCCATTGCCAATAGCGACCATTTCAACCCGGTAGGTTGTGATCAGACGCAACAGGTTCTGTTGAGCTGACTCAACCTGACCGCGCCCGGTATGGGGATAGATTGTCACATGGTCAAGAAACTGACCGGTTTGATCAACCACCGCCAGCTTGGAACCGGTTCTCAGACCGGGGTCAACTCCGAGAACCCGGACGCCACCCGCCGGGGCAGCCAGCAGCAGATTACGGAGATTTTCAGCAAACACCTGAATCGCTGCTTCATCAGCCGCCTTCTTTGCCTGCAACCTCAATTCAACTTCGATGGAAGGAGCCAACAGCCGGTTGTAGGCATCCTCAACGACTGTCCTCAACCATGTCTGGCAGGGATTGGTATCCGGAATGACAATCTGTCCAATCCCAGCAAGGATTTCGGTTTCGGGAGCAGTAATCGAAAGCCTCAGAACCTCTTCTTTTTCACCCCGCCGCATCGCCAGCATCCGGTGGGACGGAATCTGGCGAAGCGGTTCGCTGAAATCGTAATACATTTCATACTTACTGACCGTTCCCTCTTTACCGCGAGCCGGCTGAGAACAAAACACCCCCTGCTGCCAGGTTTTTTCCCGAACACACGCTCGCACAGCAGCATTATCCGCAAATTGTTCCGCCAGAATAAATCCCGCCCCCTGCAACGCAGCAGAAATAGTGGGAACCCCTTTTTCTTCATCAATAAAGGGCTGTGCTGCAGCATCGAGATCAAGAGGTCCCGTTGATTGCAAAATCTCTTCTGCCAGTGGAGCCAACCCCTGTTCACGGGCAATCGTCGCTTTAGTGCGTCGCTTCGGCTTAAAGGGGAGATAGAGGTCTTCCAGCACCGTTTTCTGCCGGCAATGCAGGATCTGATCCCGGAGTTCCGGAGTCAGCTTCCCCTGCTCATCGATTGATTTCAAAATTGTCTGCTGACGATCATGCAGCTCTTTGAAATAGTTCAGCTGCTCCTGTAATTGGCGGATCTGAACTTCATCCAGTTCCCCCGTCACTTCTTTACGATAGCGGGCAATAAATGGAACAGTCGCCCCCTCTTCAAGCAGGGCAACTGTCTTTTGAACCTGGACAGGCGTTAAACCTGTCGCATCAATTAAGCATGCAAAAATATCAAAACTGCTATTATTGTTCATTAAATCAAACGTCCTTATTCAATCTTTCAGCTTAAATCAATGGTCACGTTTCGGCATATTCCAGATCTGCGAACGTCTACCCTGCCCCTCAGCCAGCACCCCTTGGTATCCAAAGGTAAATGCGGTTACCGTTGCAGGAAGCTTGAATGTTTGATTGAATTTCACCTCCTGCTCTAAATCGCTGCTGAGGGTTCGAAGAATATTAAAATATTCAACAACTTGTAAATTTTTATCGAGGAAAAATAATTTCAGCCTTAGATCAGGAACCCGCTGATAATTTATCTGACTACTGTTGGTAAAAGAGAGAATTCCCTTCATTCCTAGATGATTACCATCTCGCCGATATGAGTAGTCAACGGAAATATACAGATCTTTCCAATTCTGGTTTGTCACCTCGCCTTGAACGAGAGCGACAGCCTCTTTCTTATCAGCCTGAGCCCCAAGATACAATGTTGTTGTTTGCTCACAACCAATGATGACAAGAACAACGATGAGAAAAAAGGGTAATAAAGATTTTTTGTTCATCGTAACTCCTTTTTCTAAATAGTTTTGTTTTTGGATATTACCACAAAGAGAAAACTGCCGACTATCCCTCGAGTATGATAGAATTTCCGATATTCTACTCTCCAAAAGGTCATATATGAAAAAATACGGAATTATTCTCCTAGGTTTGCTTTCCACTATTTATTTACTCAATCCGACAGCTGGTTTTTTCGAACTAATTCCCGACAATATTCCAATTATCGGCAATCTCGATGAGGCTGCTGCTGTCGCATTATTGGTTATGTGCTTGCGCTATTTTGGATATGAACTCCCGGATATTTTCAACCGCGGTGACAGAACTTCATAACCGGAAATACCTCTCAAGCAAAGAAGAAGGCGTGACTGGAACTAAAGAAAGGAGGGTCGCGCTTAAGAATATTGCGAATGATCGGTGAGGCCTGCAGGCGCTGATGGAGAAACCGGCGGGCAGCGGTTCGATCCCAGGCATTATCAGATTCAAACTTATGATACAGACCGAGAACACCACGATCATCACGCAATTTTGAGCGACTGATACCGTACAGTTCAGGATTTTCGAGCAACTCTGAGCCGCGTGGCAGGTTCATAATTGAAATGTTGAGAAACCCGATTTGATCCGCATGCTTTTCGAGAAAGTCGAGTGTCATCTCGGCATCGGTTTCTGTCTCTCCCGGGGCACCGAGCATAATATAGACATAGGTTCCGATCCCGGCACGCTGTAAATTATCCAGAATTTTTGCGGAGGTTTCCAACCTGATTCCTTTACGCAAGGTATCAAGAACACGTTGCGAACCACTCTCCAACCCCAGTTGCAACATCCGGCACCCGGAAGCTGCCAATTTCTTCACGAAAGCGTCATCACTCAATGCGTCCTCAAAACGGACAAAACCAAACCACTCTAAGCCAGCAAGATCAGCATGGCGATGCGCCAGTTGTCTCAGGACATTGACGGGAATCGCATTATCCGTCAAATGAAAATGGGTCATTTCATAGCGGTGAGACAATTCAAGCAGCAAGTCAGGAAAATCAATGGGATTGAAGCTGCCGTAGGGATGAACCGGAGCCGTTGCTTCGGGACAAAAAAGACATTTTTCCCAATAACACCCCCGTGAAGAGCTAAGCGGCAAAACAGGATGAGGGCTGGGATAACGATCAAACTCAGCAAAACTGAAATCGGGAATAAATCCTCGCGAAGAGGTATCGTTCAAAAAATAACTTTCACCGGCCCTTCCCCGCACCAAGGCAACCAGTGACGCCTCCCCCGGACCGAAAACCAGCCGATCAAATGAAGGGAACCGACAATCGAGCTGTTGCAACGGTTGCTGCCATGACGTCAGTAGCCCTCCTCCGGCAATAATCTCCAGCTTTGGTAACTGCTGTCGCAACAACCCGGCCAATTCAAATGCCGGAAAAGCCTGATGGAGATAGTTGATCGAAATCGCCACCCTCTTCGGTTCTCTATCAACAACCTGAGCTAACAATTCATCACAAAAATAAGAGTAAAAGAGAGTATGGGCTTCACCGCGGCCAAAACGGTTTAAATCGTCAGGATTAAAAGGAGAATAATCGGGGTATTGATAATCACTGAGGGTCAGTCGTTGTCGATTGTCAGCGTGAAGGCTCAACAATAGGTTGAGATAACGAACAGCAGTGCTATAACGGGAAAAAGAGTCCTTCCCCTGAGGGTGCCGCAACAATGCCAGTGATTCTTCTCGATGGTTTAATGCCCGTGAGAGTGCCGTTGAAGGTGAGGGTCCTGCTAATCGGGCCAGCCTCTGCCCGTCGAGTAGATAAAGGTAAGCTTCCAGATTGGCATCAATTGCATCAGCAGAAATATTCTCCTGACGGAGTGCCGCGACAAGGATTGCCAGTGAAAGAGGAGGCTCAGAAGGAAGCAGTGCCGGAGGCTGAATCAGCAAAGTATCAAGCATAATTCATAAAATGATCTACGCATAAATTCCACCGACAACCGGCAGATCATCAGCGAGCCAACCATAAATTCCATCAGAAACATTATAGATCTCTTCGCGTGAGGTGGCTTCGACCAAAAAATCGCAAACCAGACTGGTTCGCCGACCGGTTCGTCATATCAACACCAACGGAACATCATCGGCAACCCGTTGATTCAACCTTTCCAGCCAACCAAACGGATCACTATTGCCCGCGGCGTCAAAAAATGTCAGCAGGATGCTATCGGCCACCGTCCCCGTCAGTTGCCATTCTTCGGGACGACGAACGTCAACAATGGCTGCCCCCTGCTGCAAAAGTTCCGGTGCTTCAATTGCAGGAACCTGTTTATAGTCTCTTTGCGTTGTCATTCTATTCTTCCACCATTCCAGATAACATCATGCATTCGGAACAAAGTTGCGTTATAATTTCAGCAGAGCACGTCAACCCTTCCAAAATAAGAGGTGTCACTATGTTGCCATTCTACAAAAAGATTCTCGTCCCCACAGATTTTACACCTAACTCAGAATTTGCTTTCAAACATGCTGTCATGCTCGCTCGACGTAACGACGCTAAAATTTACCTATTACACGTCCTTCCACAGGTTGATTCTTCGATGCGGAGCTATCTCTCATCAGTTCTGGGTGATAACCGTCTGGAAGATTTTGAACAAAGCAACATGGAAAAAGCCCGGCAGGATTTGAAGAAAAGCCTTGAAGCATTTGCGAAAAAGGAGCTGGCTGATTTCCCTGAAGATCTAGCCCGTTTTTCCGGTATCGAAGTTGCTATCGGTCATCCCGTCATCAAAATTCTTGACGAAGCCAACCGGCTTGATGTCGATCTGATTGTTATGGGATCTCACGGCAAGGGAGCATTGGAGCATGCATTCCTCGGTAGTGTTGCCGAAAAGGTCTTAAAGAAATCGACCCGACCCGTTTTCGTTATCCCGCTGCCTAAATAATCAACAGCTTAGATGGAACAAAGGGTCGGTGAAAACCGGCCCTTTGTTATTGTGCGGCTAATGCCTGCGACTGAAAGTTGAAATAATAAACCTGATATTTCCCATCCCGATCAAGCAAGCTCAGAGTCACAGTGACCGGACCGCTGGAATACTGTGTTTCAATATCGTAGGTGATCACCGGAGCATCAGCATATTTAACGTTTGCCCCCACCGCTTTATTCTTAAATGTTGCCTCACTGATACTTTGAAATGTTCCAATCTGTGACAACGATTTTAGCAATTCGACAAGATTTTCGGGCGAAATTGTCGCCAGGACTTCAGGAGCCATGCATTGGGAAACCCGATCAACGTCCCAGCTCGATAATTCGGGAAGAACCTTTTCAATATAAGGGATAGCTGTCCCGTCATACTTGGCAGACTGCATATAGCCGTAAATAAAATAGCCGGAAAAAGCGACAACGAAGACAAAAACAACATAAATAATAAATTTTTTCACAAAAAACCTTTTCAGAGAGGGTCATAAAAATCGTCATTGAACCTACCCGATTCAGAGACCAGAGGCAAGGCTTTCTAGCGCTGCGAGTCGGCAATGATCTCCAGACAGGAACGGGCATCATCTGCTACGACCAGGTTGAACATCATCAGGTTATGTGACAGCCCAAAATCTTCAATCGATTGACCATCACGACAAAAAGTAGCATCCGGCGGTAATTGCTGGTAAGCCCGCAAGCGTTTGATCATGTCGCGCCGATCGGCAGCATAACAATAAACATCCTTCCCCAACGCCCTGGCGTAACCCACCTCAAAGACCGTCCCGGAATCGGGTTCGAAACCGCGAAACGGGTTGAGATTGGCCATCACAATATCGGCAGAATGGATCAATTCAAGATTTGCAGCACAGATCGCTCTCGCTGTTTCATGGAGATCGTCAGAAAAAGGAATTTCATTGTCGAGGGGAAACAGTCCACTAAAACCAAATTCAGCGGCAAGGTGCTTTAACTCTTCACCGACCTCTTTGGCATTAGGCTCAAAAACATCGGGACCGGCAAGGTAAATTTTCTTCATATTTTCCTCGATCGATTAGTCGTTTACAGGCAGGACGTTGTCATCCCATAGCAAACACGTTAGGATCACCCATACCTATTTAATTGTAAGAGGATCATAGCATGGAATCCAATGATGAACGCTACACGGCATATCTTAATATATTACGCGAAGAGTTACTTCCGGCGATGGGCTGTACCGAACCGATTGCAATTGCATATGCCGCAGCAAAAGTACGTGAAGTTCTGGGGAGCACGCCGGAGACGGTTCTGGTTGAAGCAAGTCGAAATATCATCAAAAACGTCAAAAGTGTTGTCGTTCCAAATACTGGTGGACTAAAAGGACTGAGGGCTTCAGCCATTGCCGGAATTATCGGTGGCAACCCTGCCAAAGCACTCGAAGTCCTCGCTGAGCTCAATGATAACGATCGCCAAAAAATCCGGGAATTTCTCGAGACCAAAGAGGTCAAAGTTGTCGAAACAACCAGCGGGCTGATTTTTGATCTAATTGTTACTGCCACCGCTGGAGATTCAACAGTCAGTGTCCAAATTTCCCACTTTCACACCAACATTGTCCTGATTACAAAAAATGGTGAGGTTGTCTACAAAGACTTCCCCTGTGAAGAAATTGAGACCATCAGTTTAACCGATCGATCAATCATGAATGTCAGGGATATTCTCGATTTTGCCGAGTCGGTTGATCTTAAAGAGATTGAAGATCTACTCCAGCAGCAGATCGATTACAACATGGCGATTGCTGAAGAAGGATTGAAACATCCCTGGGGCGCTAACATCGGTTCAGTATTACTCGAAACGTGGGGTGATGACGTCAAGGTTAGAGCAAAAGCACTGGCCGCCGCTGCATCAGATGCCCGGATGAGTGGTTGCGATCTTCCCGTTGTGATTGCCTCGGGAAGTGGCAATCAGGGAATCACCGCTTCCATCCCTGTCATCGTCTATGCAAGAGAGATGAAAGTAGATCACGAGACACTGCTGCGGGCA
>JAMOPE010000312.1 GCA_027064785.1 Geobacteraceae bacterium | reverse complement strand
CCTTGGTCTGACTGAAACATTCAAGGCCGATCCCAACCCCGATAAAATTAATCTCTCGGTTGGCGTCTACAAAGATGCAAATGGGGAGACACCGGTTCTGGAAACGGTGAAAGAGGCAGAAAAACGCATTCTCGAGCAGGAAAAATCAAAAGGCTATCTGCCCATGACAGGTGAACCGGCATACTGCGCACAGGTTCAAGAGCTCCTGTTCGGAGCAGGTCATGAAATTATTGAGAATAAGCGGGCAGCAACCGCTCAGTGCCCGGGAGGGACAGGGGCGCTACGGGTTGTTGGTGACTATGTCAATTTGCTCCATCCTGAAGCAAAAATCTGGTTGAGTAACCCGACGTGGGCCAACCATAAGACGATTTTTGGAGCTGCCGGTCTTGAGTGCAAGGAATATTCTTACCGTGATCCGAAGACCAATGGCCTTGATTTTGATGCGATGTATGAATCGATCAAAACAATTCCTCAAGGGGATGTCATCCTGCTTCATGGTTGTTGTCATAACCCGACCGGGATTGATCCGACCCCTGAGCAATGGGCTCAAATTGGTGATTTGCTGGCTGAAAAAGGGATTGTTCCGCTGGTCGACTTTGCCTATCAGGGTTTGGCAAATGGTATCGAGGAAGATCGTCTTGGACTGCTTGAATTGACGAAGCGAGTCAAGCAGATGTTTGTCTGCTCAAGTTTCTCCAAAAATTTCGGTCTTTATCGCGAAAGAACCGGGGCCCTGACGGTGGTTGCTGATGATAAAGTGCAGGCTGATACAGTCATGAGTCAGGTGAAATTACGGATTCGTTATAATTATTCAAACCCGCCTTCACACGGAGGACAGATTGTTGCCGTTGTTCTGGGTGACGAAGAGTTAAAAGCGAAGTGGATTGAAGAAGTCGCTGATATTCGTAATCGAATCAATGAAATGCGCCATCTATTTGTAAAAACACTCAAAGAAAAAGGGGTCCAAGAAGACTTTTCTTCGATTATTGAGCAACGTGGTATGTTCAGCTTCTCAGGCCTGACAAAAGATCAGGTCGCCCGATTGCGGGATGAGTTTTCAATTTATATTGTCGGCTCAGGTCGGATCAATGTTGCTGGAATGACTCACGATAATATGGACAGACTGTGTGATGCGATTAAGGCCGTCCTTTGATCGGTTGATTGTAATAAATGGGAAATTTCTCTTGACGGCATAGTTTAACTTTGCTAGAAAATCCATCTTGTTCGATGGGGCATCGCCAAGCGGTAAGGCACCGGATTTTGATTCCGGCATTCCCAGGTTCGATCCCTGGTGCCCCAGCCATTAATATAACCGCAGATCTCGAAAGGGATCGAAGCGGAGTGAGCGCTGACTGAATGTCAGAAAAACGGACAGGATGTCCGTGTCAGCGAATATAGGTGAGTCGACGCAGGCACCAACGTGATGTTGGTGCCGTAGTGGACGATCTCTGGTGCCCCAGCTATTAATATATACGGTAGCTTTAAGAACTTTTAAGCCCAACCGTTTGAATACCAGTTGTCCTGAGGGACAACATCCGAAAAGGACGAAGCTTTTGCATCGTCCTTTTTTTATTTCTATTGCCTGATTACGATGCTAAATTGACAGAGTTATTAACAACCTGTCTTATGGAGGCGCAATGGAACCGGTTCGCTTTGCTGATGTTTTGTTCACATTTTTGACACTTGCAATAACATTTGCTGTTTTATGGGGAGTGAATAAGGTGCGGAGTCAGTCGAAACAAGCAGAGGATGTGACTGCTGCAGACAGCACTTCCGACTCTACTGATACGGATAACTCCTAACACTGAGGAGCCTTTATGGATAACAGCTTTCCGGTTTTCGAATCTGACTGTCATTCGCTGCTCCGTCGCCATCTGACCCGCGACATATTTGACACATTGAGGGATTGTATCACCGGAAGCGGGTACACCTTTCTCCAGGCGATTCAATCCGGAATTGTTAATCAGGATAGCAGCATTGGTGTCTATGCCGGTGATGCTGAATCGTATCAACTCTTTTCTGAACTATTCACTCCGATCATTGCAGATTATCACGGCTTTTCTACTGCCGACACTCACTTGAGTCATCTAGACCCTTCGGCCTTGAAGGTTCAAAATCCCGATCCGGAAAATCGCTATATCCTTTCAACACGGATTCGTGTCGGGAGAAATATTGATGGGATGCCGTTGGGTCCGGCTGTTTCGCGTTATCAACGACGGGTTATTGAAGAGCAGGTTGTTGCTGCCGTCTCCAATCTCACAGGTAAATTGTCCGGGACGTATTTCCCCTTGTCTGGAATGGATGAGGAGACACAGCATCGCTTGATTGAAGATCACTTTTTGTTTAAGGAGGGTGACCGTTTTCTCGATGCCGCAGGATTAAACCGTGACTGGCCTGATGGTCGAGGGATTTTTCACAATACCGATAAAACTTTTCTCCTGTGGGTCAATGAAGAAGATCAGCTGCGGATTATTTCGATGCAGCCCGGCGGTGATATAAAAACCGTTTTTTCCCGTTTGATGACGGCTGTTTCTGAAATAGAAAAGTCGATCCCGTTTCTCTACGATCAGCGACTTGGCTATCTCACCAGTTGCCCGACGAATCTTGGGACGGCAATGCGTGCCAGCGTTCATATCCGGCTACCGAAACTTGCAGTCAAAAGGACAGAGATGAAACAGATCACCGACACGTACCATCTTCAGATTCGTGGTATCCATGGTGAACACTCAGAAGATGAAAGCGGTATTTATGATATCAGTAACGGCCGCCGCCTTGGTGTGACTGAGGTTGAATGCGTTCAGGATATGTATGATGGTGTTGTTGCTCTGATCAAGCGTGAAGAAGAGTTGTAGAAATATAATTTCAGAGGACAGACAAAAGCCCGGAGTGAGTTTCCGGGCTTTTGTGCTTGTGGTGAGTAAATTGAATTAGGTGAACGTCAGTTTCCGCTCCAAATCCATAGACGTTGAAACCCGTTTGGCTTCACGCATCGAAATAACCCCTTTGTTACATAGTTGAATCAGGTGCTGATCCATCGACTGCATCTGGTATTGTGCTGTCCCTTTTTCGATATGTCCCTCGATCTCATCAAGGTTTCCGTCGCGAATACATGCCTGAATAGTCGTGGTGGTACGCATAACTTCCACGACCGGGATCAGATTTTCTCCGCTTTTATCTTCAACCAGCCGCAATGAAACGGTGGCGACAAGAATGTCGGCTAGACGCTGTCGGACGATTTCCTGAGAGTCTGGTGGAAAGTAACCGATAATCCGATTGATTGTCGATGCGGCATTCTGAGTGTGCAGCGTTGAAAAGACAAGGTGTCCTGTCTCGGATGCTTTAATGCAGGCATCAATTGTTTCAAGGTCACGCAACTCACCGACCATGATCACATCGGGATCCATTCGTAGTGATGCTTTTAAAGCGGCACCAAAATCATCGGTATCTATGCCGACTTCCCGCTGAATAATACAACTTCTGTTCGATGAGAAGAGGAACTCAATCGGATCTTCGATTGTGATGATATTATATGAATACTTTTCGTTGATATAGTTAATCATCGACGCCAGAGTTGTCGATTTTCCATTTCCTGTTGGTCCGGTGACAAGAATTAAACCGTTTGGTGCTTTGACAATTTCACTCAGCACTGCCGGAAGTTTCAACTTCTGAAAATCACCAATCTCCGGTGGAATAACCCGCATGACAATGCCGATATTCCCCCGTTGACGGAAAATGCTGACACGGAAACGCCCCCCATTCTCTAGAGCGTAGGATGCGTCAAATTCGGTAAAGTCTGCCGGTAGATCGCGCTTGTTGTTCTTCATAATGGTCGCAGCGATAAACTCAGTATCCTGGGGCTTGAGGTTGACAAGCTTGGAACGGAGTAATTGTCCATGTGCACGAAAAAAAGGCGGATTATCAACTTCAAAATGAATATCAGAAACACGCTTGGCAAAGGCAATTTCGAGAATTTGATTGAGAGTCTTACTGTCCATATTGTGTCCTAATGTCTGATTTCCGGTTGTTTATCGGCCAGCTGTTTGCGGAACAGGGCGTTTTCCATTGCGATCCCTGCCTGACCGACAAAGAACTCGAGAAAGTCGAGAGAGACCCGACCCGGCTTCATTGTGCCAAAGTCGGCATAGGTGATTGTAATCACCCGGTCGTTACTTTTAAGGGGAAGCAGCAGGTATGTTTTATCTGTCGGTGCACCGATTTCAGGGTAAAGCAGATCGGCAAAGGTTGTATCTTCAGCTTTTCCTAGAAAACTTTGTCCCGACTCAATTGTCTCATGGAGCAGCGAGTCTTTGCGGACCGGGATTCTGAACTTCATCGGTGCTGCCGGCCCCAGTTCTTTGTCGGCAATAATTCCGATACTGCGCTCTGCAATTAGCTCATTTCTGTCGACAATCAAGGTGATGGAACGCTCAAATAGCTCACTGACAAATTGTAATACCATCAGCGAAATATCGGGGGCTTTGCGGAGAAGCCGCAATCCGGAGAGGCTGTTGCGGAGTTTAGCAAATTGTTGCCGACGTTCTTCATTGAAGCAACCGCGGATGTAAACCTGAAACGCATTGAGGAAGTCGATCATATCTTCAGCGAATGTCTCCTGCCGCTCTGAAAAGTAGGGAAGCGGGAAAACGGCGCGGGTTCCATCGTTGAGTGACTGAAGAGAGAATGTGAAGTCGAGCGGTGATGCGAGTTGTATAATCGAAATTTGCGGGTACTTTGCCATCTTGTGTGAGCGGATATCGACGATGTCTCTCTTGCCGAAACCATCAACGTCAGCGAGTGGACCGCCAAAAACAAGGATTGGCTCAAGGTATTTGAAAAGTGCGCGATCAATTAAATTATCGAGGTCAGAGCGATTTGCGGTGGCAAAAACGAGAATACCTTCGTTTTTACAGACGGTCATAACTGCGTGTTGAAGAAATTCATCACAGGTATAAATAATGACAGCCTGGGATTTTGTCCCGCCGGAGTGGACACCCTGATCACCAAGAAAGGTTGTCGAAATGCCGGATAAAAACTGCACTAGCTTATCCTTGCCGGCCGCTGATAATTCCGTGTGGTTTACGTCAATAACTTGGCGATGAATATCAGCTGGATCAAAAGCCTCAAGACCTTTGAATACATGAGGTTTGCGCCGCTCAACCTTATCTAGATCTGCCAATCCGAGGAGATCTTCTGAAACGATGATTTCTTCAGAGCTTTCCTCGTGCTCAATCTCAGTTTTTTCAACCTGTTCTTCGTACTGTTCAAGCGGGTTGTCCTCAAGAGGCTCATCCGAGAGTTGAATTTCCCCTGCATGAACCTTTTCATCAAATATTCGCAGCGCGTCCATCAACACCATCTGAGTGTCGAGGGTGACGGCTTGTAACTGTTTTGGCAGGTAACGATAATCGTCTGAAACATTGATTTCATCAATATCAAGGGTGAAAATTCCCCGCGTCCAGCAAATCATCTCAACGACGGTCATTTCAATGAGTGTCTCAAGGGCTTTGAACGCAGCCTCTTTTGACAACCCACAATGATCCAGAAGGGTCGCAATCAGTGGTTTTCTGTCGTCTTCTGAAAGCTCCTGAATGCCGAGTGCTTTGTCGAGGTCACTTTGGTTGATGATGTGGCTTTCAAGAAGGATTTTGCCGATTTTAAGTTTTTCGCTGGAATGGGTTGCACTGACAATATAGCCGTTGTTAAATACAAGTTGACCTTCACCCTTACGACTGTAAACATTTAGGGTTCCGGATTTACGGGTTGAATGGATCAGCTGGATGACATCGACGATCGGTAAATGTTCCAGTTCGCCAGTAAGTGGCATTACTTTTTCCTTTCAGCATTCTACTCTATCGGTTTGTATCGTAAAAAATATATCATAAACAAATGTTAATATACGTATTAAACTAAAAGTCACAATAATTTTCAAGTAAATTCAGTATTTTTATCAGTCGACATGAGACAATAGAGTGATAAATCGTCAACTCAAATACTTGCATATGAATGAGATATTCTCCGCCGGGTTGGATGGCGTTGCTCCCGATAAGGCGGTGCTACGCACATGTCAATTAATAGACGATATTCTGATCGTAGACCAGACAATCTATCACCTTGATAATATAGATAGAATCGTTGTGATTGGCGCTGGGAAGGGGAGTGCTCTAATGGCAAAAGCGATTGAAACACTCCTTGGTCAGAGAATGACTGATGGGCTGATAACAGTTAAATATGGTTATGTTGAGTCATTAGATTGGATTGAAATATGCGAAGCAGGTCATCCGCTTCCCGATCAGAATGGGATGGACTGTGCTGATAAAATTCTGCAGCTAGCCCTCACTGCCGACGAAAAAGCACTGGTCATCTGTTTGATATCAGGAGGTGGATCAGCTTTGCTTCCGCTACCTGTTACTGGACTGACCCTGAAAGATAAGCAGCAAGCCACAGAGATCCTTTTGCGTTGTGGTGCAACAATTCATGAGATCAATACACTTAGAAAACATCTTTCTCGTGTAAAAGGAGGACGATTAGCTGAGGCCGCTTATCCGGCCACGATGATCAATTTGATTCTTTCTGATGTTGTTGGCGATGATCTAGACTGTATCGCTTCAGGTCCGTGTGTCGCTGATCCAACAACCTTTGCCGATTGCTTGAATATTATTCAGAAATATCGGATTGAAGAGCAGCTTCCCCGGGACGTTTATCGTCATTTGAGTGATGGCTTTGCCGGTTTAGTCGAAGAGACACCTAAGCCGGGAGATCAATCTTTTGCTCGGAACCAGAATATTATCATTGCGAATAATTTTCTGGCCCGTGAACGGGCAGCCCTAAAAGCGGAAGAATTAGGCTATGATGTTTTACTGAAGTCAGAACCGGTCACTGGTGAAGCCCGTGATGTCGCAGCAGCCTATGTCGAACACGTCAAAGAGCTTCAATCTTGCCGTACAGAGGATCAACCTCCATTGTGCGTAATCTCCGGCGGGGAGACGACGGTCTCAATCACAGGGTCGGGGCTGGGAGGCCGAAATCAGGAATATGCTCTTGCAGCGGCGATAAGTCTGGAGGGAGCAAAAGATATCACTCTTTTGAGTGCTGGTACCGATGGGACTGATGGCCCGACAGATGCGGCAGGTGCTTTTGCTGACGAATCCACCTTACAGCGTGCCGGAGCCCTTAAGCTTGATGCCCACACATTTCTTGATAACAACGATTCATACCGTTTTTTCGATCAGCTGGGGGATTTATATAAAACGGGCCCAACAAATACAAATGTCATGGATTTACAGATATTTCTTGTCGGCGGAATGTTGTCAGGGTTTACGGAGGAATAAATGGATAGACGAACAAAAATTGTAGCAACAGTGGGCCCGTCATGTGCGGAAAAAGAACAACTCGAAAAACTTCTTAGTGCCGGGGTTGACGTCTTTCGACTCAATTTTTCACATGGCGAGCTGGAGCAGAAAGCTGAATGGATACACCAGATTCGTGAATTGTCAGAACAACACATGAAAAGTGTTGCGATTCTAGGTGATCTACAAGGACCTAAAATACGCACAGGACTGATGAAAAATGGCAGCCAGAAGCTTGAGAAAGGGCAGGAGGTTATAATCACGACTGCTGATGTTGTTGGTGCTGATGGTCTGATACCGACAATCTATACACAGCTTCCGCAGGATGTCGTTCCGGGCGATCAGATCCTTCTTGATGATGGTCAACTTGAACTTGAAGTGACTAAAAGTATCGGTGATGAAGTTTTTTGCAAGGTCAAGGTTGGTGGATTACTCAAGGATCGTAAAGGAATTAATCTGCCGGGCGTCAATGTCTCGGCACCGGCACTGACAGCAAAAGATTTGGCCGATCTCGATTTTGCAATCGAGCAGCAACTTGACTGGATTGCACTGTCCTTTGTTCGTACCGCCGAAGAAGTCAAACAACTTAAGCAAATCCTCAATAATGCCAAATCGCCAATTAAGGTTGTTGCTAAGATTGAAAAGCCTGAAGCGGTAGAGAACTTTTCAGAGATACTCGCTGTGACTGATGGTGTCATGGTTGCCCGTGGTGATCTCGGGGTTGAAGTTCCATCAGAACAAGTTCCACTTATCCAGAAGCGAATTATCCGCGAGTGTAATCAAGTCGGAAAGCCCGTCATCACCGCAACCCAGATGCTTGAAAGTATGATTGCTAATCCACGACCAACCCGAGCAGAAACATCCGATGTTGCTAACGCTATCCTTGATGGAACCGATGCCGTGATGCTTTCAGGGGAAACCGCTGCCGGACTTTACCCCTTTGAAGCTGTTAAAGTGATGGATCGCGTTGCTTGCGATGTTGAAAGAGATCCGAATCTCAAAATCAGAGAAATATCTGTTGAGTCTGCGTCATTACGTGGGCATCTGCCTGACGCTATTGGGCTTGCGGCTTGTGAGGTCGCCGTAAACGTTGGGGCAGCAGCTATCCTAGCCTTCACGCAAACAGGAAGTACTGCTGCTCTGGTGGCGAAACATCAGCCACTCTTACCGATTATTGCAGTCACACCCAATAGACAGGTCAAACGTCATCTGGCTCTTTATCGCGGGGTGAACTCGCTGCTGGCTGATATTCAGGGAACAACTGAAGCACAGATATTGATCGTTGAAGCAGCAGTTCTCGAGCGGAAAATATTGCAGCCCGGCGATATTGTTGTCATTACTATGGGGAGTCCTCTATCTGACTCGGGGACAACAAATTTGCTCAAAATTCATCAACTTGAAAAAAAGAGTTGATGCCCTTGTCAATTTTCGGAGCAGGAGAAATAAAACAATGATGATCAAAATCAATGCTAAAGAATCGGTTGAAATTATCGAAGGGGTCTTTGTTAATGTGATTAATGAAGAAGGTAGTAAGTATTATAGTTGGGACGAGATGAGTGATACTCAAATCGCAGCTTTTTCGGGTCTGGCCCGTGAAGTGAAAGAAGTTTTCGAAAAGTACCGGGACGGGATGACTCATTAACGGGTTTGATAAATATTGCAGGCGGTGACAAGTTTTCCACCGCCTGCTTTTTTTATTGGCAGTTAATCACTATTGCTTGGATAGGCTTTCAAAGAGCAAAGCAACGGCCTCGGCACCGGGGTCATTATGGCCTTTGAGACGATCTTCAGAAATATAGCTGGCACGACCTGCCTTGGCTTTGAGGATTTCTGCGGTATGGTTGGCACCGGCCCGGGCGGCTTTTGCTGCTGCGGCAAAGCCATCGGGAAGAGCCTCAAGAGCCGGGGTCAGGGCGTCGATCATTGTTCGATCACCCGGGCGAGCACCACCGACTTCCTGAACCCGTGCCAACCCTGACTTCAGTGCTTGTACATTGGTCTGCCCACCGGAAGCTGCGTCACCCACCG
>JAMOPE010000311.1 GCA_027064785.1 Geobacteraceae bacterium | reverse complement strand
TTTGCAGCCCATACCGCAATGTATGCCGTGTTTGACAAGCGACTGATAGTCTGCACTGGCATACTGCGAACCTCGATCAGAACAGAAGGTAACATGCCTATGGTGGTCAATTTTAGGTTGGCATTACTAAATATCACTATTCGAGGCCAAAAATAATCAGCATAAATTCCACACCAGCAGCAAATTCAAATATCATTGCAATTTCCATAAGTTAAAAGCTTTTCAGCACGCCGAAGTAAAAAAACACCATGCAAACGGATAATAACTGACCAAATATTCTCCAAATTTGCACTTGCACTTTCCCAATCGGGGAGATATGGTTCCCATTATGGGAGACATCGACAAACATAAAGTCGGCTTAAGCGAAGTGCTGTTTTCTAAAACACAGCGCCGAATTCTGGGATTCTTGTTCGGACAACCAGAAAAGAGCTTTTATTCCAAAGAGATTGTGGATTTGGCTGGAGTTGGCACTGGGACTGTACATCGAGAACTGGAAAAGCTCTCTGGGTGCAATCTGTTGACAGTAAAAAGGATCGGCAACCAGAAACATTATCAGGCCAATCCGGCATCACCTATTTTCGAAGAGCTCCTGGGAATCGTCCGCAAAACCTTCGGTCTCGCTGACCCGTTGCGAGTTACCTTGGGACCATACATCGATAAAATCAAGGTTGCCTTCATCTATGGTTCCATTGCAAAAGGGACCGACACTACCGAAAGTGACATTGATCTAATGTTGATCTCAGATGAGTTGACCTACCCGGACCTGTTCACCAGTATTTCGGAGCTGGAAAATCAGTTGGGTCGACAGATCAATCCAACAATTTACACTGACGAAGATTTCAGATATAAAATGGCGTCGGGAAACAATTTTATTATCAAGGTTATCGGACAACCCAAAATTTTTCTGATTGGTTCGGAAGATGACATCCCGGCAGTTTAAGAACCTGGTCGATATCGGACAGATAAAACCGGAGCCAGCTGACCAGAACGAATTCAATGGCCTTATCCGCTCGGGGCAGTCGCGGCTGAAAGACTCCCGAATGGAGATTCTATCATTGGAAAGCCGCTTCGATCTGGCCTACAATGCTGCGCATGCGCTGTCACTCGCCACACTTCGCTGGCATGGCTATCGTTCTGAAAATCGCTACACCGTTTTTCAATGTCTTCAGCATACAATCGGTATCGGGCCAGAAGTTTGGCGGGTCTTGGCTCGGTGCCACAATCTACGCAATCGGGGAGAATACGAAGGCCTTCTCGAAGTCAATGAACGACTTGTGCTTGACCTGATCCAAGCATCTGAAAGGGTACTTGAAGAAGTACTAAAGCTGGGGCAAATTCCGTCAAGAACAGCGACAACAGAAAAAACAGGGGTACTCGCAGGCTAAACAAAAAACTAACTTAAGAATTTCAAATGCTATATGATCTATTCGATTCCGGCCTTCGGCACCAACAATGAAATTAGCCCCTGAGAAATCAGGGGCTTTTTCTTTGCTCCTAGAAGTCTGTCAGATTTTCATCGGAATGCTCAGCGGGAGCTTCCGGACGCTTCTTGCCAAAGAAACGTGCTACCCACACCCCCACCTCGTACAGCAGAATAAACGGCAGGGCAATGGAGATCTGCGAAAAAATATCGGGAGGGGTAAGTACCGCGCCAACAACAAACGCCAGCAAAAACGCGTAACGCCGGTGCGCGGCCAACCATTTGTAATCCACCAGCCCCAGGCGGGCGAGGAAAAAGATGATAATCGGCAGCTCAAA
>JAMOPE010000310.1 GCA_027064785.1 Geobacteraceae bacterium | reverse complement strand
CAATATTGCGATTTGACTTTTTTTTTGTCGGACCTGCGTAGGCTGAAAATTGATTTTATTCCCAAGTAGATGAGATACCCCCCTCCCGCCATTTTTAAAGTGATATATATTCTGGGCGCCACAGTGAACAGATAGGCGATTCCGAAATAACCCACTATGGCCCAAATCATTGTTCCCGTGCAGGTACCAAGGACGATAAACATACCTGATCGACGCGAATGATTAATCGTTGTCTGTATTGTAATCAACAAATTGGGTCCTGGTGTAACAACCGCAACACTCCAAATCGACAGCACACTTGATAGTGCAATGATTGTGTTCATAATTTAATACTGACCTATCATTCTTTTGTGAGGTTTGAAGTTACTCCGGCCACAAATGACTCTTAATTTCAGATGCAGCCTGTCTCGATATTTGACACATTATCGATCTTATTTTATGATTACAAATACAATAAAAAGATACTTAACATCACAAAAAGAGATATCAGAGTTTATGGAAATCAGTGAGTTGAAAATATTTTTGGCGGTTGCCCAAAAGGGTAATATTTCAAGAGCGGCGGAAGAAATTCACTGTGTTCAGTCCAATGTTACGACCCGCATTAAGCAACTGGAGGACCGTCTTGGAGTCAAACTGTTTCATCGCAAAAGCAGAGGGGTCAGCCTGACAGCCTCCGGGCACCAGCTTGTAGGTTATGCCGAGCGAATCATTCGCCTTGCCAAAGAAGCTGAAGATGCCGTAGCCGAGCAGAATGAGCCGAAGGGCGGACTATTGATCGGAACGATGGAAACAACTGCAGTAGTACGCTTGCCACCATTATTAGCCGCTTACCACCATTCCTATCCACAGGTAGAGCTGCATCTGGTTACCGGCACATCGGAGGAATCGCTAAAACGCTTGATCGACTACCAGGTCGATGGCGTACTGGTTTCAGGTAAGGTGACCCATGATGCTCTCGTTGCCGAAAAGGCCTACGAGGAAGAGCTAGTTCTTGTGGCCCCTCCAACCGCTGAGCCTTTTGAACAGATAAAGAACTTGAAAATTCTGGTTTTCCGTCCAGGATGCACCTATAGGGCTCAATTAGAAAACTGGCTTAAAGAAACGGGAAGGCGGCCCTATCGGGTTATAGAATTTAGTTCTGTTGATGGTATTCTCGGCTGCATTGCCGCAGGTATGGGGATCAGTTTTTTGCCTCGCTCGATAGTCGAACGTCCGCAGGTTCAAAAAAACTACTCGGTTCATTCTTTGCCTGATAATTTTGGCAGAATGACCACGTGGCTAGTTCGGCACCGTCATGAAACTCCCAGCAAAGCGTTGCTGGCATTCAGGGATTTAGTAGTAAGCGAATCGTAAGCTCCACTTGTTGGTACATTCTCACACAACAAAAAAAGCTCAAAGCTTAGACCGTTAGGAGCAGAAAAGCCGCTGAAAATGCTCCGACGGCTTTCATCTGTGATTTGAGCGATTGTCACTTGTTGCACGTTTTTTGTCTTCGATGTGCTGGCACTTAACAGCTACTCAATAGGCTTAAATTTTGTCTGTCTACATCACCATTACTCTGATTAGCATCAGCAGATTTCTGTTTACTCTTCTCATTGGCTTTCAAAACAATCTCCTTGAGCCACATAATTTCATCGGGTTCGAAAAACTTTTGTAGCTCGGTTCCGTAGTTCAAAGTCCAATAGATAGAGCTTGTCCCATATAAAGCAACTGCCCTGTTCATACGGGTTCCAGCCTAAAAATAATCCGCTAAAGGAGGCGTTTTTTCCTCCTTTAGCGGAAACAGATGCCTTA
>JAMOPE010000309.1 GCA_027064785.1 Geobacteraceae bacterium | reverse complement strand
GGCGATGGCGGCAATGGTCAATAGATACATCGGCAGCAAAGTCGTTACGCCGTGGCCAACATTCCAGTATATTTCGCGGGTGAATTCCATTGCATTCCCTTTGCCACAGACTACCAATTAGTATCCGAGGTTCTCATTCACAAGACAGACAATGATATGCGAATCTCGCGGTTGTCTTTCAATGATTGTTGTGATCCGACAAACCCGTTCTGGGGAGTTGCAATCTGCGCAGACCCCGGTTTTCGTGCACGGAGGGGCATAGCCCATCCGGTGGGCATTAGGCGGGACAACTACCTCTTTAATTCGTCGCAAAGCACTGTCAACATCATGAACAATTTTATTAACTCCAACGATAAGAACAACCTTACGTGGACCGAAAGCCATAGCTCCGACCCGGTTCCCCGTGCCGTCAATATTGACAAGCTGTCCTTTAATCGTCAGAGCGTTAGTGCTACTAAGAAAAAGATCACAACTCAACTGCTGGCGCATCAAGGCAAAACGTTCTTCCGAAGCCAAACCCGGCCGACCGTGTATAATCAGGGACTTCCCGGCACGTTTCAGCTCTCCGGCAATACCGATTTGCGCTAGGGTTATCGAACCGCCAAAACCAACCGTTGAGGCATCTTGGGCGGCCTCGATCAAAAACGGTCGAAGCTCTTGGCGATTGGCGAACACCTTTGCAGTAAAACCATTGCGTCGTAATGCTTCTGCAGTTTTTTCCAGCAACAATTGGCGGTGCCAACACAAACTCTCATCCATAGTCATGCTCATTTATCAGGTGTTTAGGAAATTCTTCAGATCGGGCGCGTCTCTGAGCTGCCATATCCTTGCGATAATACCCTGCATCTCTTCCTGACTCGCGCCTCCCTGCCAGGCTGCCAACCTGAGGGCCTTGTCCTCCAACTCTGGGCGGGACAAAGTATTCTCTGGATCCCCTTTAGGGGTATCGACATGCATCTCCAACCGCTGTCCGTTATGAGTGATAACTTCGACATGTCCCAGCCAGCATTTTGGGTAAGCCTGATCAACCTTGGCGTCCAAAACCATCTTGACTTTACTGCTAAAGGCTCTGACTTCCGGATCTTTTAAAGCGGCCTCACTGAATTCTGTGACCCCCGCCCGTCCCTTTAGTGCAATCATCGCCAAAACGAATCCCATGGAAAACTTAGATTGATGGACAGATTGCGGGTCTGTAACCGGACCGAGAACATCAATTGCCCCCTGATGAACATGAGCCGTAACCTCAGCAATATCATCAGCTTTGATTTTGTACTTCAGCATCAACTCCAGCAGGGCATCGGCGGCAGGGTGAGTATGCCGACAGCTAGCGTGAAATTTAAAAGAGGTCTCTCCAATCGCCCACCGGCTTCCCAAACGGTCAACAAGCAGAGCCGGATCGGCATCTTGCGACATTCCGGCCGCCATGCCCTGATCGCCCTCGATAATTCTCTGGGCACCGGTAAAACCGTCAAGAGCAATGTATGCGGAGAGTAAGCCGTCGGCTGCGGCTTTTGCTGTATGCAACTGTTTGGAATCTGCACCATCACGCAAAAACTCCCAAAGCCCAGCGGCCATCGTCCCAGCTGAACCCAGAGCATTCAGCATTTGTCCGGCATCGGCACCAAGCAGGCGCGCAACTCCGACTGCGGAGGCCAGAGTACCAGCGGTGCCTGTTGTATGAAATATTTTATAATGGGATCGACCCAGAGCTTCGCCGATACGGATACCCGCTTCATAGCCTGCGACTACCGCAACGATAGCTTCACGCCCAGAGCTCCCCAACTCTTGTGCGGTAGCAACCACTGCCGGAAAGACTACGGTTCCAGGGTGGAAAACCGAACCGTTATGGACATCGTCCTGTTCCGCATAATGTGAAGAAGCTGCATTGACCAAAGCGGCAAAAAAAGGGGAAGTTCGTTTTCGAGATACAAAAATCTCGCTGACCCCATTCGAGGGCCCCATCGCTTTAGAAAAGTGCTCTAAAATTTGAATTTGTCGGACATTGTGACCAGCTAATGCAGAACCGAACCAGTCAAGAAACAGATCCTCGGTACGTGCGACAATATGGTCAGGAATATCTTCATAACAAAAATCAGTTAAGAATTCGGCCAGAATTTTAGTTTGGTTTGACTCTAGCCCGATCATTGTGACTCCTCTACCATTATGCGAGCAATCTTAGGTGCAAGCCCCCGCTTGTAAACCATAAGCACCCGTTCGAAAGTGATAACAACAACACCATCCTGATTGAATCCAGTTGATTTGACCTTGACGATTCCAATATTGTCTCGTGATTTGGATTCGCGTATTTCCAGAACTTCAGATTGAGAATAAATCGTATCACCCTCAAACACGGGGTTGGGTAAGCGAACTTTGTCCCAACCTAGATTGGCCATAACATTTTGTGATATATCGGTCACGCTTTGTCCGGTGACTAACGCCAGAGTAAATGTAGAATCGACTAGAGGCTTCCCAAACTCCGTCTGCGCCGAATAGTGATGGTCAAAGTGGATTGGAGCTGTATTTTGTGTCAGTAGAGTAAACCAGCTATTATCAACCGTCAGCACCGTGCGTCCAAGTGGATGAGGATATATATCACCAACCTCAAAGTCTTCGAAAAAACGCCCTTTCCAACCTTCTTTTATACTCATGTCAATCCTCCATTGTTCAAATAGTTAAATTGCTTTGTTCGCTCTCAATCGGGAAATTTCCGCCGTACTGTAGCCAATTTCAGCCAGAATCGAATCAGTATGTTCACCCAACTCCGGAACAGCATCCATGCGTGCTTCAAAAGTAGAAAACGTTGCTGGTGGTAATAAAGCCTGTATCCGTCCTGCAGAGGTGTCAACTTCTCTCCACCGTTCACGTGCGGCGAGTTGAGGGTGATCCCAAACTTCATTCATGTCATTGATCCTTGCATTAGCAATCCCTGCGTCCTCAAGTCGGGCAACGACCTGTTCTGAGTCGAGTTTACTGAAAGCAGTATGGATAATTGCAGTTAAGCTCTCCATATTGGTAACCCGTTTAGAATTAGAATCGAATCGAGGGTCATCTTTTAATTCTGGAGACAGCAAGACCAGCGAGCAGAACTTTTCCCACTCGCGCTCATTTTGCAAGCCAAGCATGACATCTTTTCCGTCGCCAGCACGGAAGGGACCGTAGGGGAAGATCGCCGCATGAACTGCCCCAGTCCTCTTGAGTGGGCTGCCCCCGTAATGGCTGTAATACAGTGGATACCCCATCCATTCACCAAGTGCCTCCAACAACGACACCTCAACGCTTCCACCTTGGCCGGTGTTTTTCTCCCTATGATAAAGTGCACTCAAAATTCCACTGAAGGCATGCATCCCTGCAGCAATATCAGCAATTGAAATACCTGCCTTTGAGGGTACTTCGGGAGTGCCGGTGACAGACAATAGACCTGCTTCACTTTGGATCAGTAGATCATAGGCTTTTTTATCTCGATAGGGGCCGCTGTTTCCATAGCCAGAAATATTGCAAGAGATCAGGCGGGGGTAGTGTTCAGCAAGTTCAGTCTTCCCAAACCCTAACCGCTCGGCAGCTCCCGGTGCCAAGTTTTGCACAAAGACATCTGCTTCACCAAGCAGCTTTGCCATAATTCGCTGCGCCTCGGGATATTTCAGATCGAGCGTCAGGCTTTCCTTGGAGCGGTTAACCCAGACGAAATGCGAGGCAAGACCCATGACTGTTTCATCGTAACCCCGAGCAAAATCACCACTGCCCGGACGTTCAATCTTAATCACCCTTGCTCCCAAATCAGCCAGTTGTCGAGTTGCAAAAGGGGCTGCAATGGCATGCTCAAGGGAAACGACAGTTATTCCATCCAGCGGGCGCATAGCTTAGAATGACCTCGGCATGCCAAGAACATGCTGTCCAATATAAGAAAGAATCAAGTTGGTTGAAATAGGCGCAACCTGATATAGCCTCGTTTCTCTGAATTTGCGCTCGATGTCGTATTCTGCGGCAAATCCAAATCCGCCATGGGTTTGGACTGCTACATTGGCAGCCTCCCAAGATGCATCGGCGGCCAGCATTTTCGCCATATTGGCCTCTTTCCCGCAAGGCTTGCCCTCATCAAACAATTGTGCGGCACGAAAGCGCATCAAGTCGGCAGCCTCGACATTGATATAAGCCTTAGCGATAGGAAACTGAATGCCCTGATTCTGCCCGATAGGCCGGTCAAAAACCACTCTCTCATTGGCATAGGCAGTGGATCTTTCAGTAAACCAGCGGCCATCTCCGATACATTCGGCAGCAATAAGAATCCGTTCAGCATTCATACCATCGAGAATATACTTGAATCCCAGATTCTCTTCACCGATCAAACTGTCGGCGGGGATTTTAAGATTATCAAAAAATACTTCATTGGTTTCGTGATTCATCAGGTTGATGATTGGCCGAACAGTTAGCTCATCTTCACTAACCTTACGTAAATCAACTAAAAACACCGATAAGCCCAGCGTCTTTTTCTTGACTTCTTTCAGTGGGGTAGTTCTTGCCAGGAGAATCATCAAGTCGGAGTGCTGCACACGGGATGTCCAAACTTTCTGTCCATTCACGATGTAATGGTCCCCTTTGCGTACGGCTGTCGTCTGCAGTTTGGTCGTATCGGTGCCAGAATTTGGCTCAGTTACACCAAAAGACTGTAGGCGCAATTCACCGCTGGCAATTTTTGGGAGATATTTTTCTTTCTGCGCAGAGGACCCGTGTCTGAGCAAAGTCCCCATTGTATACATCTGAGCGTGACAAGCCCCTGAATTACCTCCAGATCGGTTGATTTCTTCAAGAATAATAGAGGCCTCAAGAACGCCCAACCCAGAACCACCATATTCTTCGGGTATCAATGCGGCCAACCAGCCCGCTTTAGTAAGAGCATCTATAAACTCATCGGGGTAGCCACGGACCGCATCAATTTTTCTCCAGTATTCGCTGGGATAGCAAGCACACAGGTCGCGCATTGCAGAGCGAATTTCCTTACTTAGTTCTGATTCAATCATACGTTTTCTCCCTTAAATAATTTTTGTTCGGGTCTTATTTCCCCGAACCTTGCTTCGAGAATTAACAAAGGTTGCAGGCTGTTGTTACCCCGTAGATAGCTGCGGAGTAGTTCATTGGATTTCTTTTTACGCTTATAGTGGATTTTTCAAATAACGGTAATAGCTATCGTACTGGTAGATTGCGGCAAGCGGATTATGCCCCAGAAGACGGTCTTTACAGGCAAGAACCGTGCTGTAGCCTTCGGCATATTTCAAAAACAAGGCATCGTGTCCAACACAGACACCAAACAATACATTCAGATCAGAGTTATGATAATTGGCCGTTAATGCCTGTAAAATGGGATTACACATTGCTTCAAAAGTGCTTGGGTCTATTTGCTGTTCTCTCAAAAGGCCAATTTCTTCTTTGGACATCGCGCCTGCTTTGCACATGACAGAAATGGTTTCAAATCCATTATCAGTAAATATTTTGTGAATAATTTCAGCTTCTTTGCGCATGCCGATGCAGAAAACTAGGCAGATGCGTTGAAATTTCATCTTCTGAGCAAATTCAACGGTTTCCTGAATCCGCGGCTTTATTGGATGAATATTTGCGTAGCCTTTATCGCGACCACCATACGCTTCTCCTTCCTGAATCGATGCCTGACGCACAAATTCCATGACCTCGGGTTCTTTGAGAATTTCGAGGGTTTCTTTAATAACTTCTGGCGATCTGGTTGATGGACAATTACTCGGGGCTTTGCCTTTTTCCTGACGACAAAAACGTTCTGAAACCCTAACAGGACACACGGCACAGGTTGGCAATGGAATTGAGGCATTTTTATTCGACATTGTATATTCCATTTTTTCAAGGTTGCGAGTAAAAGACATTTCTACAAAGGGATTGAATCAACACGGCAGCAACTCTTGTGCCACTTTTTTGGAATCACTGTAACTATTCAATATGTATAGCTTTTATTTATGCAACAGGATCAAATTTAAAATTTCAAACAAAATAATGTTTACTTTGAGACCAACTTGTTTAAATTGTGAACGCCCGTACTTTTTTTGGGAAAGGGTCTGGCAGGAAGGATGTTTATTTCATTGGCCTTGCCGTTGATCGGCATGCTAAGAAGTTCGCTTCCGCTGAGCCTTTAATTTCTGAACGTTAATCTTCTGATAGAGGTCTTACTCGATGAAATAATTGGCAGGATGTATCACTTGTCCATTTCTGGAACAAGAAAATAAACCTAGCAAGCCGCTCAGGAGATAGACCACCCCAATGGGGCAGATGCGTTCCGAGTGTAGATCCCCAGAAGCACACTATGAGGACAGGACACCAACATTCTGACCACCAGTCTGCTCACAATGTCTGCATTACAGGCTTTCTTCAGGGGTGTTGTCACTATTGAGCTTCTTCCAAAGGGTGGTGCGACTGATGCCGAGCATTCTGGCCAGATCAGATCGACTGCCCTTAGCTCTTTCACTCGCTGCATCAATCAGCTGCTTCTCCATGTACTCCAATGTTCCGATTTTGATTGAGACATGGTTTTCATTAGACCTGTTCTCCTGAACAGAGCCCTCATCAGCTTCCTCAATAAGTTGCTGTATCCATTTTTTGTTAAGCGTCCCTTTACCCGCCAAAATAACAAGCCGCTCAATAAAATTTTGCAGCTCTCGAATATTTCCGGGCCAGTCGTAGGATTTCATCCATGCCAACAGGTCCCGAGGAATTTCCTTAACCTTTTTATTGAATCTCCGGCTAAATTCAGCAAGAAAATATTCTGCAATAAGGAGAATGTCCTCAGGCCGGTCTTTTAATAGAGGGAGTTCAAGTTTTAGAACATTCAGCCGAAAATAAAGATCGCGGCGAAAGCGCCCGTCCCGAACCAAACTCTGCAGATCACTATTGGTTGCCGCGATACATCTGACATTGACAGGAACAACGCTCTCTCCGCCAATTCGCATCACTTCCCGCTCCTGCAGAACCCTTAGCAGGCGAGCCTGAACGTTCAAAGAAATACTGCCAATCTCGTCTAAAAAAATAGTGCCTCCGTGAGCCAACTCAAACAGACCAGGCTTTCCACCCTTCCTGGCACCAGTAAAAGCACCTTCTTCGAATCCAAAAAGTTCGCTTTCCAAAAGATCCTCGGGTAGGGCGGCACAGTTTACAGCTACGAACGGTCCATTCGCGCACGCGCTAGCTCGATGAATGCTTTGGGCGAACAACTCTTTACCGCTGCCGCTTTCACCAATAATTAATACTGTAGAGTTAACTTGCGAAAAATTTTTGGCTTTTTCAATAATATTCAGCATTATTTTTTCCCGAGTCTGGATATCATCAAAAGTAAAGCGCGCAATCAACCCCTTACGGTGTGACTCCTTGCGTATTTTCTGTTCTAGTTGTTGCAACTGAGAGATTTTCTGTAGAGTAAAAACAACACCAAAATATTCCTTCTTATCGACAACCTCCGCACGGTTAACAACGAGATCAGTTCCATTAATTAAACATTTCTGGTCGGGTCCAGAAGAAAGGGCCATCAGTTCCAATAACTTTTTATTGGTCTCTTGAGTCACTTTTCCCAAAACCTGAGATCCTTTGAGCCCCAACAAGTTTTCGGCCATTTCATTAATGAAAAGGACTTTGCTAGTAGCATCAATGCAAACAACTCCATCATTAACCGCCTGAATCATTGTGATCAATCTACGGGAATGCTCCTTGTCTCGTTGTCTGATAGCAATGACTTCTTCTGCCCTTTCGAGGGCTTGCGTAACTGAACGGAGACTTGAATAAATAACCATCCCCTTCATTCCAGCACCTTCAGCAAGCTTTTGCCCCCATTCGGCACCACTGATCAAAACCTTAAATTGATCCTGAGAAGCCTTTCTGATCTTATCGGAAAATTCCTGGGAATTTCGATAAGTGTACTGCTCTACTTCAACCCCAATCATTTCAATCAGTTCATCAAACTCATAAAGCTCTCGGTATGCAGAAGCCATATAAGCAATCTTATCCCCAAACTTTCTGGCCTCCCACAAGGATCGCAGGAGATCAAAATCATTGAATTCCGCCGTCACAACAGGAATATCTACCACTTTTTTAATTGCTGCAGCCGTTCCGCCACGACTAACAACAACTTCATATTCGAAATTATTGACTTCTTCACAAACAAGCTCGGCGGCTTCTTCAAGTACCGCTTCTATGGTTTTTATTTTGAGTTTCTTGCTTTGGCTCACCCGGGTAATCAGTTGAGTAAATTGAGGATAGGGAGATGTGACGAGAATTTTTGGTTTCAAGTGCCCATTCCTTTCTGTTGCAGGTAGATTAACTATGTAGTTCAGTAGACCACCAACTTTCCTGTGTGACTAAAAAGGCATGCCGTTCCTACCGAATCTATGACATTTCAATCAGAGGAAGGCACCCGAATGGAACCCCATGGAGGGGGGCATCATACGAGTGCGGCAGCGTTTATCCTATGTCAAACGGGAAAGTAAGTATCACCGCGCGACCATTGCACCAAAGTATCAGTGGGAAGTTATTTTTGGCTTTATCCTTTGGAAACTTGGGAAAATTCTTTTCAATTGTGCTAATAACAAAATTGAGTCGAACTGGATAAGAGTAATGCAACGAGGGATTAATATACATGCTCATTCTGAGTGTTCTTCCATAAGACAGTATCGCCATGTTGACTGGGCATCTGAGAGGAACGTCAGCCATTTCATATCCACCGACAGTATGGGGGAGTCTGCTACAACTCATGATTACGGATCAAGCCAGTTCCCGTTCTGTTGATAAATCCAAAAACTTTTGCGACAAAGCCCACCACCCCTGCAGCCTCTAAACCTTTCCGATTGCGCCCTGCCGCAAATGTAATTAGAGCATCGGTCCTATTCGAAGAATCACACCAATTGATTGTCATCACAAAATACTTTGCACAGTATTTGAGAATAATCCCCGCGAAACCGTTTTATAGCTAAACACCATGTTTTAAATTTGAACATAATACGTGTGAAAAAACAAGCCATAAAACTGTTTGTTTTAAAGTCTCTGTATATTAGCTTAATGATAACGGTAAGTTATTGTGTTCCGCCTCTAGTAGGCACACTAATTGCTAAGTTTGAATACAACAGCGTTATTTTGTAGATGGAACTCTTTCTACAGACGATAAAACAATAAGCCTCAGAGGATACTTACTTGAGGCATGTTCGCTTCAGGACAGGATATCAATCATATTATGTTCTGCTCGTTCTAATATCTTTTGGCTAAATAAAACACAGGAGCATTGAAGTGTCTTTTTTAATGTTGCCGTGGTGGCAGCGTTGCAAACTAAAGTCCCTTTTAGAGGAGAGTGAGATGAAAAGAAACAAACTTGTACTAGTAAGTCTGTTAGTCGCAGTTGCTTTTGTCGCTTCCGCAGCAATCGCAACAGCAGCCCCAATCGTAATCAAGTTTTCCCACGTTGTTGCTGAAAACACCCCAAAGGGTCAGATGGCAAACAAATTTGCCGAACTCGTAGAGCGTGACCTTGCCGGCAAAGTCAAAGTCGAAGTCTTTCCAAACTCACAACTATTTGGTGACAACAAAGTCCTCGAAGCTATGATCCTTGGTGAT
>JAMOPE010000308.1 GCA_027064785.1 Geobacteraceae bacterium | reverse complement strand
TTCTTTGACCAGAACCGGAGAAAGTCCCATCGAAGGTTCATCAAGAAGGATCACTTTCGGACGCGCCATCATAGACCGCCCAATCGCCAGCATCTGCTGCTCTCCCCCGGACAGGTATCCGGCTAACCCGGTTCGTTCTTTGAGGCGAGGGAAATAGTGATAAACTTTTTCGATATCGTCGTTAATCTCCCGATCCTTACGGATATAAGCCCCCAGTCGGAGGTTTTCGTGAACCGTCATATCGCCGATAATACGTCGACCTTCCATCACCTGAAAGATCCCCTGCCGCACAATCTGCTCTGGAGCGCTGTTGGCAATATCTTCGCCCATATAATGGATGCTACCGCGGGTGACCTTTCCATCTTCGGTCCCCAGTAAACCAGAGATTGCTTTAAGCGTCGTCGACTTACCGGCCCCGTTGGGTCCCAGCAGGGTGACGATCTCTCCCTTCGGCACTTCAAGGCTGACACCCCGTAATACCAGAATAACATCATCGTAAACGACCTCAATATTATTGAGAATCAGTAATGGTTCCGGCTTTTCAGACTCGATACTCACAGATTTCTCCAGTGACTCTTAACGACCGGGGCGGCACCGGAGTACCGCCCTTTTCTAAATAAAATTATAAACATTCCCTTCTCCCGCTGGGAGAAGGTGGCCAAAGGCCGGATGAGGGGTCTTTCAAAACGCCCCCCCCCTCACCCTAGCCCTCTCCCTGAGGGAGAGGGAACAACAAAACATTACCAGCCAAGCCATTCCGGACGGCGGGGAACTTCAACTGTTGCCTGCTTCTCCATTTTGAAATCACCACCGTTATAGGTGCTTTTGTAAACCGAAACCAGAGTGGTGCCACGATGGTCTTCGTGGGTCCAGGTTGATGGCAAACAAATTCCCTCAAGACCTTCGGGGACATACTCTTTCATACTTTCAAGTGCGTTCTTAATGCCTGTTCCGTTCAATTCGCCCTTTTTATCGGCCATTTTCATGGCATCAACCATGAACATTGTTGAACAGACGCCACGGACATAGTGCAGACCACGATATTGATCGGGGCTTTTAGCCGACACGTCGGAGATTGCTTTCATAACCGGATTAGCACTGGCGCCGGCATTCCACGGAGTTCCACCGACAACCCAAGCGACACCGTCACCGGCATCCTGAGCAGCATTGATCCCGTTTTCGTCCCAGCCCCAGATATTGGCAAGAAATTGGGTCGTCACGCCAACCGTGTTACACGATTTCACCAGGGAGATATTCGATCCAGAAGTGTTACCGAGATAAGCGTAATCAGCTGCCGAATCTTTCAATGACAGACACTGTGCTTTGGCATCAGCCGGCTTCATCGAGTAAACGATAGCAGGCAAAATTTCAAAACCGAGCTCTTTAGCGTAAGCACCGCAGGCTTCTTTAGGAGCATTCGGGTAGGGGTGGTTGTCGCCCATGTGAGCAAACTTGGGCTGTCCCGTGTTCCCTTTGGCTTTCCAATCGTCCATTGCCCACTGTACTAGTCCACGGCAACCGTCAGAGTACGAGGGACCGTAGAAGAAATTGTAGGGGGCTTTATTTTTTGTCCGGGACGATTTTCCAGTCGGATCGGTCAAATGACCGGAATAAGACGCTGACATGTAGGTGACCTTATCCCGGGCAATAAACTTAACCAGAGCCTCGGTATCAGCCGTTCCCCAGCCTTGAATAACGATCGGCTTAAGTCCCGATTTCCACTTTTTGTAGGTTGCCACAGCACGGTCAGCTTTGTAGGAGTAATCAACGGTCTCAAACTTGATCTGCTTGCCGTTAATCCCACCATTCTGATTGACATAGTTCAGAGCATCCATAACTCCCGGTCCATAATGGGCCCCGACACCCCCAGTCGGACCAGTAAAATCAGCTAGGTGACCGACAGAAACGGTTTCTGCCCAGACGCTGGTGACGCTAAAAATACTCAATAACGACAATACGATAATGCTTTTAACCCATTTTTCCCGCATGATTCGCTCCTTTGGTTTTATTGGATCACATAATTCGTACAACGGGAGAGGCTCTCCCCAATCTGTTATTTACTCCCTAGCAATCCCAAATCAATACGAGAAAGGATAGAGCTTCCAGTAGGCCTTAATCCGTTTCCAGCTATGTGCCAGCCCTTCCGGTTCAAAAATCAGAAACAGGATGATTGCCAAGCCGATCGCCATCTCTTTGATATAAGCAAGCGACTGGACAATATCGGGAAAAACACCACTGGTCAGATGGACGCCCCACTCCATAAGTTCAGGAAGCAGCACCATGAAAATCGTCCCGAGGAGGGTGCCGTAAATCGAACCGAGCCCACCGATAATAATCATCGCCAGAAATTGAATTGAAAGGATAATCGTGAAGCCTTCGGTCGAAACAAAACCGAGGTAATGACCAAAGAGAGCTCCACCGATCCCGGCATACAAAGCGGAAAGGCCGAACGACATAATCCGGTACCAGGTCAGGTTGATCCCCATGATTTCTGCTGATAGATAATGATCACGCACTGCAACCAGCGCCCGTCCATCACGGGAGCGGATTAGATTGGAGGTAAAGGTGAACATCAGTACGACATAGAACAAGACGATATAAAAATAAGTCTGGTCAGTATCAAAGCTGAAACCAAAGACTGTCAGATACTCGGCCATCGCTCCGGATGAACCGCCGGTAAACCAATCGGCACGGGCAAAGAAATCTTCAAAAATAAACTGGGACGCCAAAGTTGCAATCGCCAGATACAACCCTTTAATCCGCCCCGCCGGAATACCGACCAGCAATCCAACCAGCATCGTCAGACACCCGGCCAGAGGTATCGCAAAGAAAACCGGGACGCCGAGAGAGTTATTGAGCCACGCCGAAGCGAAGGCCCCAAAGCCAAAAAATGCCGAATGACCCAGCGATATCTGACCGGTAAAACCAACCACAAGATTCAGACCCAGAGCAGCAATACCGTAGTAGCCGATCTGAATCATCAGATTTAAAAGATACGGGTTTCCAATCAAAGGAACAAACAATAATCCAATGATCAGAGCAATAACGAGATACCGCGTCACTGGAGTGGCAAAAATCGTTGTATCTGAAGCGTAACTGGTGCGGAAATCGCCACAGGGACGCATGGAACTACCGAGAGACATGGAGTATCAGATCCTTTCAATATCCTTGGTGCCGAACAACCCGTAAGGCTTGATCATTAAGATAATCACCAACCCGTAGAAAGGGGCGATAACATAAAGGTTGCCGATATGCAGCCACTGGCTGTCAACAAATTCAGCAACATTCTCCAATATTCCGATAATCAGCCCCCCGACAACCGAGCCGACGATTGAATCAAGCCCGCCCAGGATAACCACTGGAAAGACCTTGATGCCAAAGAAAGAAAGAGCCGAAGAGACTCCGTTCACCAGACCGATCACGATTCCTGCCAGAGCAGAAACAACGGCCGAAATAGCCCAAGAGGCGGCAAAGACCGACTTGACCGAAATTCCAAGGCTTTGAGCAACCTGCTGGTCAAATGCGGTGGCACGCATCGCCAATCCCATTCGGGAGTATTTGAAAAAGTAGTAAAAAGCGATCATGATTGAGATCGATATCGCCATACTCAGGACATACGCCGACTGAACCTGCATCCCCAGAACATCAATACTTGAGGTTTCAAAGACCTGTGGGTAAACTTTGGTTTCGTGACCAAAGAGAAGCCCCATCAGTGCCTGAAAAAAGATCGACAGCCCGATGGTGACCATAATGACCGATATAATCGGCTCACCAATCATCGGCCGCAGTACAATTGTCTGTAATGCAATGCCAAAAATCACCATAAATGCCAATGTCAGCGGAAAACCGAACCAGAATGGCAACTCAAACTTCACCAGCAGCCACCAGCAGGTCCATGCTCCGATCAGCAGAAATTCACCCTGAGCAAAATTGACCACCCGGGTCGACTTGTAGATCAGCACGAAACACATTGCCACCACCCCATAGAGGGTTCCGACAATGATCCCGTTGACAACCAGCTGCAATAGAAGATCAAAATTCATCCAACTATCTCCACTAATGGCCGATCAGGCCACCTTCTCATTCTTGTCATTCAACAGTTCAACCACCCGTAACGAGGTCTGGAGCCGTGAGGTTGTCCCATCCTGAAAGGTAATGACGGTATCGACCGGGATCGCAGCACTACCACTGTACAGCCCGGAGATGATGTCGCTGTAAACTTCGCGAATCACTCCGCGTCGCACCTTGCGGGTTCGGGTCAGCTCACCATCATCGGCATCCAATTGCTTATAGAGCAGCAAAAATTTATGAATACGATGGGCTTCAGGAAGGGTTGCATTAACCATTTCAACTTCCTTCTGGATACGATTATAAACCTCATCCTGAGCCGAAAGATTGATGTAGTTGGTAAATGCGATTCCACGTTTTTCCGCCCACTTGGCAACAATATCAAAACGGATGCAGATCATCGCTGTCAGAAACGGCTTTTCGTGACCAAGCACCACAACTTCAGCGATAAAAGGAGAAAATTTCAGTTTATTCTCGATGAACTGGGGTGAAAAACGGTTCCCACAAGCCGTCACAGCAATATCGCTGATGCGATCAATCACCACCAGATGACCGTTTTCTTTTTTGAAGTAACCGGCATCCCCGGTCCTCATCCAGCCGTCAGAATCAACCGATTCACGGGTCGCCTCATCGTTCTTGAAATAACCGCTGAACATCCCCGGGTTCCGCGCAATAATTTCCCCGACTCCGTTTTCATCCGGCTTGTCGATACGAATGTCACTCCCTTCAAAAGGAATTCCGACACTATCAAAATCGACATCATCAGCTTCGTGAATGGTGTACGCACCGGCGAGTTCTGTCTGACCATAGATCTGCCGCAGCGGCACACCCATCGACAGAAAAAACTTGAAGGTATCAGGACCAAGAGCCGCACCACCGGTCGCAGCAGATTGGAGGTTACTGAAACCAAGGCGGTCTTTGAGAGGTTTGAATATTAACCAGTAGGCGAGTTTTGAAGGCTGGCCGGTTTGTTTGAAGCTGTTGATTGCCCGACGGATACAGAATTGATAAATCCAGCGTTTAAATGGCGAAGCATCCATCATCCGTGCCTGCACATCAGCGGCCAAGGATTCCCAGACCCGGGGAGCAAGCAGCACAAAGTGAGGTCCTATCTCACGCAGATCCTCCATTTGAGTTTCGGGCTCTTCGACAAAGTTGACGACTAGACGGGTCATCAACGCCTGACAAACAGCATAAACCTGTTCCATAACCCACGGCAGCGGCAACATCGATACATAATTATCGCCCGGTTTGCGGGGATCGGCCTGCAGATAATAGACGCAATGATTCAGTAACGCCCCGGCCTGCAACATCGCCAGTTTTGGTTTGCCGGTCGTCCCTGATGTCGGGCACAGAATGGCGGTGTCATCACCGTGACCGGCGGCAACCAGCTGCCGGTAAGAATCCGGGTTGGTATCGTGACAAGCCGCCCCCCGACGCAGCAATTCTGCAAAACTCATCAGGCGCGGGTCATCATATTTACGCATTCCACGCGGATCACTGTAAATGATGTGCTCGACACATGGGCATTGTTCAGCAATTTCAAGGACCTTATCAACCTGCTCCTCATCTTCGGCAAGAATGACCCGGGCCCCGGCATAATTGATCAGATAGGCAACCTCTTCATTGAGGGAGTCCTGATAAATCCCGAAAATCATCCCACCAACAGCATGGACACCAATTTCACCGGCGACCCACTCCGGGCGATTATCGCCAATCAAGCCAACAGCGTCACCCCTGCCAAGACCGAGTTCTTGGAGACCAAGAGCAATATTGCGAACCATCTGTTGATAATCTCCCCAGGTTAATTCTTTCCAGATACCAAGGGTCTTTTCGCGCATAGCGATATCGTTGGGCCAATGCTCGGCATTGTAATCGAGCAACTTGGGAAAAGTATCGTAGATCGTAACATCAGGATGAACACGGCTCATCAAGCGACCTCCCCTGAGGTTGCTTCCTCATCGAGAGCATCATCCTCTTCACCAAGATAGGCTTTCTTGACCAATTCGTTCGCGAGGATTTCATCGGGCAGGCCATAAGCAATCAATTTGCCAAAATCGAGCACCATCACCCGATGGGAGAGATCCATCACCACGCCCATGTCGTGCTCAATCATGACCACCGTCATCCCCCACTCTTCGTTGAGATCGATGATATAGCGGGCCATGTCCTCTTTTTCTTCGTGGTTCATCCCCGCCATCGGCTCATCAAGCAAAATCAGGTCGGGCTTCAGCGCAACAGCACGGGCCAGTTCAACCCGCTTGCGCAGACCATACGAAAGAGTTCCGGCCTGAGCCTTACGGATATGGGTAATTTCCAGAAAATCGATGATCTCTTCAACATGGCGGCGATGCTCAAGTTCTTCACGACGCGCACCTGTTAACCAGTACAGGCCGCCGGTCAAAAAATTATTTTTCAACAAATGGTGACGGCCAACCATGATGTTATCGAGCACTGACATATGATTGAACAGCGCCAGATTCTGGAAGGTCCGGCCGATGCCGAGATGACAACGCTGATTGGGTTTCAGATGGGTAATTTCGTCGCCACGAAAGTGGATTCCCCCAAGCTGGGGATGATAACGACCGGAGATACAATTAAGCATCGATGTTTTACCGGCACCATTAGGCCCGATAATCGAAAACAACTCGCCGGAATGGACCTCAAAACTGACATTTTTAAGCGCCTGAATCCCGCCGAAAGAAAGAGAAATGTCGTCAATTTCCAAGAGGGCCGATGTTGAATCCATAGAAGTTTTGTCCTGAAGCAGCTAAAAACCATACTGAGAGCTTATTCGCTCAATCTTTAATAAGGGTAAAAAAGATTTGCCATATTATCAGTGTTTCACTGCAGCATCAAGACTTTTATAACATCGTTTTGTCTGTTTGATACTTTCCTCGCAGATAGCAATGGCAGAAAAAATCGTGTTTCCAGCCTTCTATGGAAGCTATCCTGATTATTGAACAAGTTTTCACGAAAATCAAAATTATAGTTAGCATAACATTTTTTTATTATAACTAAAAAAAGCTGCGATATTCTACATCCAGCAGGTGTAGAATATCGCAGCTTTACGATAAACAACACAAAAAAGGTACTTTCAACCGCTCACTTTCACCATGAACAATTTAAGGTCAATTCCGAAACGGTCGGTACAGAGGATCACCAATCAGCACCATCTGCCACGACAAATAAGGAAGACTGAGAAAATAACTTTCAGCAAGGGTGTAATAACCATCGAGAAGAAAACTGAAAAACACTTCTGGAAGAGGAAATCCCTGCACATAAGGTTCAGCGACCGGACCGATAGTTGCGGCAACCCCCTCTTCAAGCATCCGCTTGCACCACACCTGACTCCCCTTCTTCTTCAACGTCGTACATTCACTGCTGGCGATATGGTAACCAATCGAACCACGCTGCCAGTCAAAAGCATTGACATATTTGGCCAAGCTATACCAGCCACAGTAGAGGGCCGTGTTAGGAGCTTCCCCCGCTTGAAAAAGCCTCTCTTTCTCATCAAGGTGAACCGGCAAAGAACTCAGTTTTTCTGTCAACGCTGCAGCTTTGTGAATTGAAGCATCATAAAGGGCATAGCCTTTAAGCTTTTTCTTACCGGGAAGCGACCAACGGGCATCAAACCATGCTTCGCCCTGTAAACCATGTTTCTCAGCATAAAGGCTGTCATCAATCATCCGTTGGACAATCGCAGGAGTTGGGCCATCGAGGCGGGAAACAAAAAGAACCTGATCTTTATTAAATGGCAGTTGACTTTTCTGCCGAGCAAAGCCGACAAAATACGGATTGGGTTGCCATCTTTCAAGGGAATAGGAGGGATTCAAAACCAGCGCGAGCTCAGAATCAACAGCCGCCCGCTGCTCAGTTTTACGGATTTTTTTGATTTGAGATGACAGTTGCTTCGACTGCTCTTGCAACTGCTGTTTTTCTTCCGCAGAAAGCTTTTCGTTCTCCAATCGCCAGTCGAAGTTCTTACGTTTATATTTTATGTCTTCGACTTCACGCCACTCACTGTTGGATAATTCCGGTGCAGCGACCCGCAGCGGGATACCGTAGAAAAGGAGCAGACAACGGATATTTTTATCGGGATGCTTGGCAAGGTATTTAAGCACTGGAGCTGCAAGTTTCTTTTCGTATTCGCTGCGGCTGCAATCTTCTTTGTCGGTCAGGGCAACACGTAAAATATTTTCGGCAGGGATCTGGCGTGCCGACAGATATTTATCAGCCAACACCTGACTGGCGGCAACATTGCGATTGACGATCAAAAGGACTTCTTCGGGAAGTAATGCAAAGGAAGGACGAACGGGGAGAAAACTGATCAGCAGAACAAGGAGGATCGCCGGTCGTATCACCATAGCTAGCGCAATTCCAGCGATTCTTTATAAACATCGCTGCCGGGCAGACTAAATTCTTTTGCCACCTGTTTGACAATCTCTTTCCAGTTCAGGTCCGTCTCTTCACGCAATCGCAGCAGCGCGTCCCGAACCGTTCCTTCGGGTTGACAATCGGGAGCGGGTGCAAGAAGGAGTACCAGTTCCCCTTTTACCCCACTTTGAGAGAAATGGTTCTGTGCTTCGATGACCGTGCCACTAAAAAGTTCTTCGTGACGCTTGGTCAATTCGCGGGCCACAGCAATCAAACGATCACCCCCGCACACATCCGCTATATCGGTAAGGGAAGCAATCAAACGATGGGGAGTTTCGTAACAGACAATCGTCTGCTTCGCCATTTTGATCGATTCAAGCAATTGGCGGCGACCATGAGTCTTTGCCGGGAGAAAGCCGATAAAAGAAAATGCGTCGGTCGGTAAGCCTGAGATTGACAGTGCCGCAACCAGCGCCGAGGCGCCGGGAACAGCAGCCACAGCGAGCCCTGCCTGTCGACACCGTGACACCAGCCGATAACCGGGATCGGCAATACAGGGAGTCCCCGCATCACTGATGAGAGCAATCGATTGCCCGGCATGAAGTTTGTCGAGCAATTGGGATGAACGCGACTCTTCGTTATGCTCATGGTAGGAGATCAGGGCCGTATTAATTCCGTAGTGGTTCAGCAATTTCCGACTGTGGCGGGTATCTTCAGCAGCGATTAAATCAGCTTCCTGAAGTATCCGCACGGCACGGTAGGTCATATCCTCCAAATTGCCGATGGGTGTCGCGACAACGTAAAGGGTTCCGCTCACTCCAGACCCTCCAGCTGTTTCAACCACAAATCGGCTGCGGCATCACTCGGCATCCGCCAGTCCCCACGAGGTGACAGGGCAACCGTCCCGACTTTTGGCCCATCAGGAAGACAGGAGCGTTTGAATTGCTGACTGAAAAAGCGACGATAGAACTGGCACAGCCATTTCAACAATTCAGCACGCGAATAATCGTCTGCAAACGCCTGTTCGGCCAGAAACAGAACTTTTCGTGGTGGGAAATGGAGCCGAACCACCTGAAACAGGAAAAAATCGTGCAGTTCATACGGCCCGACAACCTCCTCGGTCATCTGGGCGATATGGCCATCGGCATCTGGTGGCAGCAGTTCTGGAGAAACCGGAGTCGCACA
>JAMOPE010000307.1 GCA_027064785.1 Geobacteraceae bacterium | reverse complement strand
GTTGCTGGCGTGGCAGCAGGGAGTATCTCCTCCGTATATTGGCGGGTTGAGGCTACCATCTGCGGTGGAGGATGCGGGGCGAAGTTTACTTACGTCTCTCGACGACATACCTTCTCCGTTTGCAGCTGGATTTGTTGATTTATCCAAGGGGTTGATTTATTACGAAAGCAGTCGTGGTTGTCCTTATACTTGTAGCTTCTGTATGAGTGCCCTTGATGAACAGGTGCGATCATTCTCGATGCAGCGGATCAAAGCTGATCTGAAAATATTGATGGACAATAAAGTTGGAACGATTAAATTTGTCGATCGTACCTTCAATTACAATAATCGTCGCAGTCGCGATATTTTTAATTTCATCCTCCAGCATAATCAATCGAGCCATTTCCACTTTGAGATCGGTGCTCACTTACTTGATGATGTAACATTGAAGCTTCTCGAGCAGGTTCCGGAAGGGATGTTTCAGTTTGAAATCGGGGTGCAGTCGACATTGCCGGAAACACTCAAAAAAGTCGGGCGGAAGGCGTCTCTCGAACGGTTGGAAGAAAATGTCCACTATTTACAGCAAAAGACAAAAATTCATCTCCATCTCGATTTGATTGCCGGGTTGCCGGGGGAAACTTATCCGCAGTTTCTCAAATCGATCGATCGGGTGTCCTCTCTCGGGGCGGGTCACCTGCAGATTGAGCCTGTGAAGTTATTGCCCGGAGCACCGCTTCGTCTTCAGGCCGGGAAATTAGGCCTTTGCTTTGACCCAAATCCTCCTTACACAATTCTGACATCGAATGAACTTAACTTTTCTGAACTGGAACGGTTGCGAGGAATTGGACAATTGCTGGATCTACTGGTCAACAGTGGACGGTTTAAATTCCTGCTCTCGCCGTTGACCGAGAACTTTGGACGGTTATCGTTGTTACTCGAAGATCTTGATTATTTTTGGCGGGAAGAAAAACTTTACGCTCAACGCCGATCGTTGCGTGATCTCTATTTAGTCGTGGATAACTATCTGCTCTCACGTTTCAAGGAGGAAACCCTTGCAGTGCTGCGTGAATCCTTAAGTCGTGACTATGCGCATAACGAGCGGGTTGTCGCTGGTTCGGCACCATCATTCTTTTCCGTTGATCTGAGTGTAGATGAGGACCTGAAGGTGAAAAGGCGGGTCAAAGAGGTCGTTTCGAAGCTGGAGAGAAGTGGTAAGGTTCAGTATTTCCCTGCCGTCTATCACTATTTGCCAGATACGGATGGGCGATCGATTCTTATCTTTCTCTATGTCTCCAAAACGGCTTCCGGATTACAAGTCCGGGAGTTGACACTATAAAAAAAGCCGGGACAAGCCCGGCTTTTTTTATCTTCAAATTTCATTTCTTCTAATTGGCGCCACAGGCGACATCAACCCGGCGGTTTAAAGCCCTTCCTTCAGCGGTATTGTTATCTGCAACAGGCTGCTCTTCACCAAATCCGCGAGCGGTTACTTTTTCTGCGGGGATATCGAAGTTTGAGATCAGGCGGTTCTTGACTGCTGTGGCACGTTGTTCCGAAAGCTTCTGATTATAAGCTCTTGAACCATCGCTATCGGTGTGCCCGTCAATGTAGACAACATTGCCGGGATAGTCATTAATACAGCGTGCCGCTTTGGCAATTTCGCTGTCATATTTAGGACCAATTTTACTGCTGTTTGTACCAAAGTTGATATGAAGGGTCAGCTTTGTTGGGCAACCGTTTGTGTCCACTGAAACTCCGGTTGGAGTATCGGGGCACTTGTCGCTGTCATCAAAAACTCCATCACCGTCAGAATCGAGAGGACACCCTTTTGAATCGACT
>JAMOPE010000306.1 GCA_027064785.1 Geobacteraceae bacterium | reverse complement strand
GAAGATTACGGATATCAGCAACTTCGCGCACTCCGCCGCCGACAGTCAGCGGCATGAACACCCGCTCTGCTGTTTTGGCGACAACATCAAGGATGATTCCGCGATTGTCGCTGCTGGCGGTAATATCAAGAAAGGTCAGTTCATCCGCACCCTGCTCACTGTACGCTTCGGCGGCTTCAACCGGATCACCGGCATCACGCAGCCCGACAAAGTTGACCCCTTTGACCACCCGGCCATCCTTGACATCGAGGCAGGGAATAATTCGCTTCGTGAGCATTATTTTTCTCCCCGAGTCAAAGCGACCGCCTCACGCAGGTCAATTGCACCGGAATAAATTGCCTTCCCGGTGATCACGCCGGTGACACCGGATGCCTCAATTTCGATCAGCCTGCGGATATCATCCAGAGTCGACAAACCACCCGATGCGATCACCGGAACCGTGATCGATTCAGCCAATGCTCTGGTCGCTTCAATATTCGGCCCCTGCATCATACCGTCACGGGCGATATCGGTGTAGATGATCGCCTCAACACCAAAGTCTTCCATCTCCCTGGCCATTTCGGTCGCTTTTTTCTCGGTCACATCGGCCCAGCCACGGACTGCCACCAATCCATCCATGGCATCAATCCCGACAACAATCTGTCCGGGGAATCGTCGACACGCCTCTTTGACCAGATCGGGATTCTCTTTGGCAATGGTTCCCAGAATCACCCGGTTGATTCCCAAACCAAGATAAGCCTCAATCGTCTGCAGATCACGAATCCCGCCACCCAGTTCAGAAGGGATATCGATTGCCGCAACAATCGCTTCAATCGCCGCTTTGTTCTTCGGCGTCCCCGCAAATGCACCGTCAAGATCGACGATATGGAGGTACTCGCCCCCCTGCTCCTGCCACAACCGCGCCTGAGCCGCCGGATCATCGTTGTAAACCGTATCTTTATCCATCAGCCCCTGTTCCAACCGGACACAGCGACCCTCTTTCAAATCGATTGCAGGTAAAATTATCATGCTGGTGAAATCCTTTTATCCTCAAATGAAAAACTAATCGACAGACTATAAATTTTATTGCTGTTGAGGGCAATCCCGGAATGGGTGATTCAGGGGGATTCCAAGAAAAAAGAGGTTATCATCTAAAAATTGAGAGAAACTTGCGTTTCCAGTGCTATCTTCGATTTTTCTGCTACCCTTGTGTTCGGGGAAAAGTTGTTTTTCAGCAGGAGGTCACTATGCAGCGTATCGAAGTTGTTAAGGGAGATATCACCGGGCTGCCGGTTGATGCTATTGTCAATGCTGCCAACAGCCGTCTTGCCGGGGGCGGAGGAGTAGACGGAGCAATCCATCGGGCAGCCGGTCCCGATTTGCTGAAAGAGTGTGCCACTCTGGGGGGCTGTCCAACCGGCTCCGCTAAAATTACCGGAGGTTACAATCTGCCCGCCAAATACGTTATTCATGCCGTTGGCCCGGTCTGGCACGGTGGCAACCGAAACGAACCGGCACTGCTCGCCGGATGCTATCGGCGCAGCCTGGAACTGGCCGTTGAAAACAACGTCCGTTCGATTGCTTTTCCCGCAATCAGTTGTGGTGTCTACCATTTCCCCATCGATCAGGCCGCCTGGATTGCAGTCAACGAAGTGGCAACTTTTCTGGAGAGCAACAATAGTCTGGAAAAAGTGATCTTTGTCTGTTTTGACGACACAATTCAAAAAGCAATCGAAGCGGAGCTGGCAACCCGGCTGGGATAATTCATGTCATTATAATATCTGGCGTGGTAGAATTTTCTTGACTGGGTAAATAGGTATTATGTCCCCTGAATATTATG
>JAMOPE010000305.1 GCA_027064785.1 Geobacteraceae bacterium | reverse complement strand
ATGAACTATTAAACCATTTTTGCTATTTGCCTCGAACCTTACCCCCCCTCCAAGGTTCGAGGCATTTTTTTATCCTCTCCCCCCATTTTTTACACTTGTCGAACTAACCATAAAAAATGATCAGGCAGGCAGACTTAATCAGATAGTAAACAACGGTCGAAACGACCCGTACTTTTTTGAGATATGTATTGTTTTTGTCGCGCGAGCTGGTACTGAACTGTCCCTGTGTTGCCCGATGAACGACCCCGCAGCAAGCTACGGGATATCAACAGCTTGCAACCTTTGCCAATTCGCGACGCAAGCTTCGGGGAATAAGCCCCGGTCAAAGATTATTTAATTGAAAGGATCACAACACCTCACCAGTTAAACCGTTTTCTTGTTGAGCTGTAATTTTTACCCCAACCTGGCCACCAACATCAACAGAATCAGCAGGGACAGTAATCGAAAGCCCATTCTGTGATAACCCTTTACAATATCCATCACGGCAACCACTTTCTATTATGATATCCAGTTCTTTGCCAATAAATTGAGCTGAGAACTCCTGTAACTTACTCTCCCCCAGCTTACGCAGTCGAGCCGCCCTCTCTTTGATTGCCGCTCCGGAAACCTGATCAGCCATTGTTGCAGCCGGAGTCCCCGCACGTTTACTAAAAGGGAAAACGTGAAGGTGGCTGAAAGGGAGATCTGCTAACAAACGAAAGGTGTTTTCAGCCTGTCGTTCTGTTTCACCGGGGAAACCGGTAATCACATCGAGGCCAATAGCAGCATCGGGGCGTAATTTATGAATCTTTTGAATAAGATCAGAAAAGAATGTTGCAGAATAGGTACGGTTCATCCGCTTAAGAACAGTGTCATCGCCCGATTGCAGCGGAATGTGAAAATGGGGACAGACCCAATCTGAATCAGCAACATAACGATAGAGATCCTCGGATAACTCGGTCGGTTCAACAGACCCAAGTCTTACGCGTCCATCAAAACCCGATTTCTCAATCTCTTTTAGCAGGGTCAAAAGATCGATCTGTGGGGTAAAATCACACCCGTAATGACCAATATGAATTCCGGTAAGGACAATTTCAGGATAACCATTCGCACCAAGTTTTTTGACCTGTTTAACGACATCATCCAGCGGTACTGATCGGCTACGCCCTCGTGCATAAGGGATAATACAATAGGAACAAAAGGCATCACAGCCATTTTGAATTTGAACAAAGGCTCGACTTCGTTGTTCAAAACCGGTCAGACTTAAAGGCTCAATGGTCCGGCTGTCGCGGATATCGCCCACATGAATTTTTGTCGATTCATCAATAGTGGTCAATGTTTCCAGCAGGCGGGATTTTTCCCGATTTCCGATCACCAGTGCGACACCCGGCAGTTCACTGAGACTTTGCGGGTCAATTTGAGCGTAGCAGCCGGTCACAACAACCCGTGCCTGCGGGTTGATCCGGCGGGCACGGCGGATCAGATTGCGTGATTGCGAATCGGTTGCCGCCGTCACGGTACAGGTATTGACGATAACCAGCTCAGCTCCGGCAGTAAAATCGACCTTCTGATATCCGGCAGCCTGTAATTGTTCAATCATGGCGGCTGATTCAAATTGATTGGTTTTGCAGCCGAGAGTCACAATGGAAACGGTTGTTTTCATTGAATCCAACCGCCCCCGATCACCAGATCATCATGATAGAATACAGCAGCCTGACCAGGAGTCACGCCATCCTGCGGGGTAGTGAAAACAACTTTGACTTGATCACCCTGAAGGGGTTCCACCGAAACGGGGACTTCTGTGTGGCGATAACGAATACGACATGTTGTTGAAAATTTATCTCGAAGTTT
>JAMOPE010000304.1 GCA_027064785.1 Geobacteraceae bacterium | reverse complement strand
GGTTGCTGCAATAATTCGGCAATCATTTCCAGACATAACTTAGTTGTCCCATGAGTTCCGGTTCCAAACGCCATCCCCGGATCAACCTCGATAACAACTTCGTGGGGCTGGGGGGTATAACCTTCCCAACTCGGCCGGATCACCAGCGTCTCACCAACATGGAACAACGAAAAATTTTGCTTCCAACCTTCCGCCCAATCCTCGGTTCTGACGATTCCTCCCAGCTTGAGATCGATCTCAGCATCAATCAGAACAGGAAGACTATTAAAGGTACTGCGCAAGTGGCTCAACAACTCAGGAATATCGGTATCGGCAGAAAAGTATGCTTTAAGTATCAAGAAAACTTCGGGTTCTAATTCTTTGTCCGGGACAACAAAGGTATCGAGCTGCTGTTCATCAACAACAGTCCCGCTGCAACCGTACTCAGCCAGAACTGCACCGATCAGATCAACAAATTTTCCTTTTGTCCCTACTTCGATGGCAATCCACTCATTTTTCATGTTTACTAATTAACAGAATCTATCACTTAAATGCAACAGAGAATCTTAAGAAAAGAGATGTCATGGGAGAAAATGGGGTGTTTTTCGAAAAAATCTACCCGATTAACCCTTAGATTGGCTATCAAGCTCTTGTAGTAAAAAGATAATTAAAGAAAAATTATTATTCCCCTTGCACTGTCTTTATGACTCTGATAGAGTCGTTTAAAATTTTCATGAGTTATCGCTAGTAAAGTGGTTAACCCTGTCGGAAAGCCACTTGCAATTTTACAATATACAAGGAACCAAGGGTGAAATCCCCGACGACCAAAGGACAAAGGAGAAACGTAAATGCGCATCTTGGTTGTAGAAGACGAAAAAAAAGTTGCCAGTTTCATCAAGCGGGGCTTGGAAGAAGAAGAATTCAGTGTCGATGTCGCCTATGATGGCGAAGAGGGTGTACAGATGGCGGAAGCCTCAACCTACGACCTGATTCTTATGGATGTCATGCTGCCCAAAAAAGATGGTTTGAGTGCCATCAAGGAACTGCGTGAAAAAAGTATTGCCACTCCGATTCTCTGTCTCACTGCAAAAGACACCGTTGAAGACATTGTCTCCGGTCTCGATATCGGCAGTGACGACTACCTGACCAAGCCATTTGCATTTGCCGAGCTCATTGCCCGCGTCAGGGCACTGATTCGTCGTGGATCTCAAGATCGCGGGGCCGAACTCTACTTTGCTGATCTGCGTCTCGATCCTGTTGGCCACAAAGTGTGGCGCGACAACAAAGAGATAGATCTGACGTCAAAAGAGTATGCATTGCTTGAATATTTCATGCGCAGCCCGAACCAGGTTCTCACTAGAACCATGATCGCTGAGCATGTCTGGGATTACACCTTTGACTCATTCACAAACATCATTGATGTTTATGTCAACTATCTCCGTAAGAAAATCGATCGCGACTTTGACAAAAAACTGATCCACACAGTTCGTGGCGTTGGTTACGTCCTCAAGGAGTCTGATTAATTGCCCAGGAAGTCCCGTCAAATATTCCGCCTCCCCTCCCTGAATCTGCTGTTTCTAGCACTGATCCTGAGTGGAGGCGGTTTTTTTTGGCACGCAACTCATCAACAGCAACTGCTCAATCGGTGGGACAGCCAACTGCTGACAACAGCTCGGCACATCGATTACTGTTTTTCCAGCCAAATCGCCGCTAAGAATAATCAGCAGTCGTTGTGTGATAGTTTACCGGAACTACAGAAAATTGATCCGGTGACATCGGGAATCGCCCTTTATTCGCCAACCGGTGAATTAATTTGCTCATCTGCACTCGATCCCGAAACTGCGGTCAGTAAATCAAAGACCCCGCCCAATTCTGTCGAGTTTGATACCCGTACCAGCTCTCAGGGATACCTGCGGTCAATCGCCTACCCGTTTAAATCGGGAAAATATTTCTTATCGATCGATTACCGCCTCGATCAGCTCAACAGACAATCGGCAGCCTTTGCAACATTACTGTTTCTTGCCGGAATCATTATTCTGACATGTTTTGCCCTTCTGCAACGCAAACTCCGCAGTCGAAACCTTGTTGCGATCAGGCGCCTTACAAAAGTCATTAATCGTACCAACACAGAACTTGTTCCTCCAGCGTTTAAAGTTTCAGACGCAGCCGATTCCGATGTCCAGGAACTGGCTCGCTGCTATAATGAAATGATGACCCGTCGCTCCAATAATCTTCGCCGCGCCCGGCAGTTTGCTGCCGATGTTACCCATGAGTTACGCACCCCACTGACAATTTTACGGGGAGAAACAGAACTGGCACTCAGAAGCGGACGTAATCAGGAGCAGCTCCAGCAGGTTTTAGTTTCCAACCTTGAAGAGATCAGCCGCATGAGTTACCTGATTGAAGATCTGCTGCTGTTGTCTAAAGGAGATCTCGGTGAGATCCCGTTGAAAATGGAATCCCTCGATTTCAATGAGCTGATTACAGAATTACACCATCAGGCACAGTTGCTGGCGACGACAAAGAATATCAAAGTTGAATTGCACGCATCAGAAAAAGCTATCAACCTTCAGGCCGATAGCTTTCGCCTGCGCCAGGTATTGTTGAACCTGCTGACAAATGCAATCAAATACACCCCCGATGATGGGGATGTTTTTATCGAAATCGAGTCCGACGATAATTTTGTCACAATTTCGGTCGTCGATAGTGGAATCGGAATGGATGAAGAGCATCTTGAATTAATCTTCAACCGTTTCTACCGGGTCGACAAAACCGGCAACCGCAATGACGGTGGTTCAGGTCTCGGACTGGCAATTGTCAAATGGATTGTTGATGCCCACCAGGGAACAATCGAGGTAACATCAACTCCTGGACAGGGAAGCCGGTTCACTGTGGTCTTGCCCCTGGAGCAAAAAGAGATCATCGTTGAGGCATTTACCGAAAACGATTATTGATCGTTCTTCTCAATAAAGTTAGATGTTTTTTATCATTTTTTTATTCACTTTTTAAAAAGTGTCCTGTATATTTCTCGACAGAAACCTTCTAGGAGGTTTCATGCCCCGAAGACCTACCCCCCCTCCAGGTCTTCGGGGCTTTTTTTATCCCCAACCTTTTGTTGCTGAAAAAGAACCGAGTTGTGCATCTGCACAGTGTATGCGCTGAAAAGACATGCTAGATTGCCGGTATGCGAATAACGGTTAAACAACAAGTGCTGCTGGCACCGGCAATCGTTCTGATTCTTCTGATCATGCTCCTCGCCTTTATGCAATACACCTACTGGGATCTGGCGCATAAACGTCACGAGGTCAAGGCTGTTGGAACAACCTTTGTCGCCCTGGCTGAAGCCGATATGGCAGCACGCCGGCTCCATGTTCTGTTGCGCTCAATGCAGCACAACGGGATGGCGGCCCCCGAAGATATGGCCCTGGTCGCCGACCTGTACGAACATCTCCTTAATGCCATCAACAGAATGGAACCTTTCGGGCCGATTAAGGGCTCACGATTGATCTCACGCCTGCAGAATATGGCCGAGAACCTTAACCCTGCCGACAGCCCCGAAATAGAAAACATGGCAGAATCTTTTGCCCGCTTTAGGGCCGAGCTTTCGACGCTGTCAAATGCCACCCAGATTTACCGAAATCGGCTCCGCTTGATTCATGAACAGGACATCAACCAGATGGTAGAACGGACCGCCGTTGTCTCGATGTCGGTTCTGGTTCTCGCTATCGCTCTAGGGTTACTTGTTTCGGCTTATTTCAGTCGCCGGATTCTCAACCGGATACAGCTGCTCTCCAGCAATGCCGTCCGTATCGCCGACGGAAAACTTGAACTACCCCCGGCACCTGACCATATACGCGATGAGCTGGACACCCTGGCTGTTTCGATTAACCGGATGACCAAGCGCCTGATCCGGGTTGTCAGTACAGAAAAGCTGCTTGAGGGGGCAGAAGAAGAGCGACGTAGAATTGCCATGGATCTTCACGATCAGTCCCTCTCCGATCTTTCGACAATTCTGCGTGGATTGCAGAATCTGTCAGCAGAGTTGCCCGATGATGCCCCGCGAGAAAAAGCTCAGAAGCTCGAACTTGAGCTTGAGCGGGCCATTGCCAACCTGCGGGACATCATGAATAACCTTCACCCGCAGACCCTTGATATCCTCGGACTTGGAGCGGCACTTGAGGCACACCTGGAAGACCATTGTTATTCTGACGACCTTCCCGAATACCACCTCTATATTGACCCGGCAGTCAGTCAGTTAAAGTTGGGGCGGCTCAAACAGTTGACCCTTTACCGCATTGCCATAGAAGCCGTTCAAAATGTGCTCAAACATGCGGACGCCAGTCGCTATGAAGTCAGCCTCGAAGTTCGCGAAAAGGAACTGATCCTCTCGGTTGAGGATAACGGTAAAGGTCTTTCTGATGATAGTTTTCACAGCGGTAGCGGTCGTGGTTTGAACAATATCAGAGAACGTGCCAGAGCCATTACAGCCGAAGTCAGCTGGAAACCATCACGCTTTTCAACCGGGACCCGTTTTGAGCTCACCCTCCCCTATCAGAGTTAAAACTGGAGATATAGACAATGCAACCTCTCGATATTCTTATTGCTGAAGACAACCCCAAAGATTACGAATTCCTCAAGCAGATTCTTGGAGAGTGGGATGAGTCGGTCAATATCACCCGGGCAACTAATGGTGCAGCAGCCCTCGAAATTGGACTATCACGCAACAACCCGTTGATCATCAGTGATATCCAGATGCCGGAGCTCAACGGAATCGACTTTGCGAAGCAGCTGTGGGAAAAACAACCCGAAGCACGGATTGTTTTCTGGAGTCAGTTTAAAGATGAGATGTATGTCCGGGCGCTGGTCAAAATTGTCCCTCCCGAAACCGTTTACGGTTATATCCTCAAATCGAGCCCCAAAGAGCGGATTGTTTCAGCAATCCGGACAGTCCTGCTGGACGAACAATGCTGGATTGCTCCCGAAGTCCGCAAAGTTCAAGGACGTGCCGGACATAGCCTCACCGCTCTGTCAGATATTGAGTATGAAGCTCTTCTCGACATTTCTCTCGGCCTCACCGACAATCTGATTGCCCAGCGCCGCTACCTGTCGCGTCGGGGAGTCCAGAGCCGACTGAACTCTCTCTACAATAAACTGGGGATCGATCAGGAACAATTTCACAGCGAAAAAGTCGGTGACGCATTCAATCTGCGCAATCGGGCTGTTGCAGTCTCCATTGCCCGGGGACTGATCAACGCATTTGAGATGGAGAGTGAAGAAACAGAATTTCAGGAGTGGTTTAAACGCTTCCGCCGCACCCACAAACCCAAAGAATAGCAACTTAAATCAACACTTCCCCCGGACACATCCAGCGTACCCGGGGATTCTAAACCGCCAAAAATAGTTCCCGATTTACACCTTCCCTCCTTGTCATAAAATGACCAATATGGTAAAAGGTCTTACCAAAATAATTGGAGACCATTATGACCACAGTGTTTAAACCAATCCGTCCCAAAAAACTCTCCGAAGAAATCGTTGAACAGATTAAAGAACTGATTTCGCGAGGCGATCTTGGTCCCGGACAGAGGATTCCTTCCGAGCGGGAGCTGGCAACCTTTCTCGGCGTCAGCCGCCCTTCAGTCAGAGAAGCAATCATGGTTCTTGAAGCGATGGGTTTTCTTGAATCGCGTCAGGGGGGCGGGACATTTGTCCGCTCACTCGCCGATGTCACCATGGCCGATCCACTGGCAAACATGGTCGAACGCCGTGATCCACGGATGCTTCACGCCCTGGCAGAAGTCCGACTGGGGCTCGAAACATGGTCGGCCTATTTAGCCGCCAAACGAGCTGAGAAACCGGAGCTTGATCGACTGCGTGAACTCTACACCATCATGGAGGAACAAACTAAAAATGGTGGCTGGGACCCGGAGGTTGACTTCCAGTTTCACTTAACCATCACCGCAGCCAGCCACAACACACTGCAGGTTCACATCCTCAACACAGTCCAAAAGTTATTTCAAACAACAATTATGGTGGCATTGGGAGAATTTTACAGTAAGGAAGGTTATATCGAACTGTTGCTCAATCACCATCGTGAAATTCTTGAAGCGATTGAAGCGCGCGACCCGGAACGGGCCCGCCAATGCATGCAGACCCATCTGACCCTCGTTGAAGAGAAGTTAGCCCTGTTTTTGCAAAAAGAGCACCCGGACAATATTTAATCTTTCACACCTAGCACTTTTCGGCATCATCAAGGTTGGCGCAAGACACGACTTTGTTCCGACCTTGCTTTTTAGCAAAGTAGAGTGCCTTATCGGCCTGCCCCAGCAAGCGGTGAACCGTATCAATTTCTGAGCAAAGGCCAGTCACCCCAAAACTTGCCGTCACCCGAAGAGCCGTCTGCGTATCACCGCCATAACAATCAACGACAAAGTCAGTTTTTTCAACTTTCATACGCAAATTTTCAGCCGCAATCAGAGCCGCATCCCCTTTGGTGTGCGGAAGGATAATCAGTAATTCTTCTCCACCATAGCGACACACAACATCTGAATCGCGTACCGTTTCAGTCACAAGATCGGCAAATCGCTTGAGCACCATATCTCCGATCTGATGACCATGAGTATCGTTAATCTTTTTAAAATGGTCGATATCGATCATGATAATAGCAAATGGGTGACGATACCGTTTTGCCCGATGGAATTCATTCTCCAGCCTTTTTTCCATATAGCGGCGGTTACAGATCCCCATCAAGGGATCGGTTGTACTTTCGTGTTCCAAATCGTAGATTCTTTTGATTTCGTGAGTCGTGTGTAACGACAAAGTACAAACAAGAAAAACGAAAACCGCCCCACTCAAAAAAACGAGGGGAGCAATCAAATCGATAGAATTCTGGTATTTTTCCCAAGAAGTCAGGGTATATGCGACATAGCCAAAAGCAAATAAGCAGATAAAGAAGAACAACAAAGACCAGCGCCGACGAATTTTTCCAACAGGAAGTTCCACAATCAGGCAGCGGGTCGGCCAAAGGGAAACGACTATAATTAATATCGAAAGCAGTAGGAGTGAATTTTTCAGCAGCAGCATCGGGGAAATCTTCTCTTAAAAGTTAAAAGCTCTCGAACTATAGCAGCAGAAGCGCAAAAGGGCAATTACATCCCCCCCCCGATTTTTAGTTCACTTATGCTACAATCGCAGCCACACTGTAAACAGACATGATACCTCAGCTATCTCTGGTGACCGCTATGAGTATGACAAAGACATACAAAAAAACTGTCGACAAATGGGGCGAAGAAGCTCAATACGATCAAATGATTGAGGAATGCGCCGAACTGATTGTGGCGTTGAAACACCTCAAAAGGGGTAAAATTGACCGACAGGAAGTTATCAATAAACTTGCAGATGTCACCCTGATGGTTGGGCAACTCACCTGGTTGCTGGGAGAAGAAGAAGTCAATTCGGCCATTGAGGAAAAGCTGCAGAAACTTGAGAAGCTCCTCAATATATAGCTTATTTCACCTTTGACAAGGGAGTTTAGCGGTGAACAAACAGAATCAAATTGGCGATTTTCTGAAATTTCTTGAACCACAAATCGGACAGGAAATTCATATCGGGCCATGGCTTGAAATTGATCAACAACGGATCAATCAATTTGCCGATGTCACCGGTGACCAGCAATGGATTCACATTGATCCTGAACGGGCAAAAAAAGAGTCGCCTTATGGGACAACCGTCGCGCACGGCTACCTGACACTATCACTGCTACCCTACCTGACTGAGAGCAACCATCCCGATTTCTTCCAGAAGAATTATCCGGGAATGAAGTATCGCGTCAATTACGGCTTGAACCGGGTGCGCTTTCCCGCCCCCGTAAAAGCAGGATCAAATATCCGTGCAAGAACCACAATCCAGTCTGCAGAAGAAGTAAAAAACGGTGTGCAGATCTGCTACGTCATCACCGTTGATATTGAAGGGGAAGAAAAACCGGCGTGTAGCGTCGAATTTCTGGCAAGACTTTATCCGTAAAGACTCAATTTAACGGAGAGACGCAGAGAAGGAGAGATCAAGAAAATCAAAGGCAAAAACGTTTTTAAGATTTTTAAGCCCACAAAAATTACGTTTTTCTTGGAGCCTTGGTGCCCATTATATGGTTTTGACTTTCTCTGCGGTTCTCTCCACCTCAGCGTCTCTCCGTTGGAAATTGCCGGCTGGCTAACTCATAAATTGCAGCATAAATACCATGTGGGTCAATGCTGTTGGCGGTCGCAATCGCCTTCATTGTCTGTTTTGCATCAGCAGTAATTCCTTTTTCGGCCAGTCCTACGATAATTTTACTTTGATCCAATTGATACATCTCGCAAATCTGCGCCAATGTCCGGCTCCCCGTTCCCCCCGGAGCTTCATCGGGCATTGCACTTTCATCACCGCTACTCTCAGGCTTGATCGCATTGTAAACATGCTGAGGTGAAATGCCGTTAGCATCAGCAATTTCCTTCATGGTTTGAGCCGGAGATTCGACCTTGATCCCGGCCGCTTCAAGTTTTACCAAACTCTCCTGAAGATCAATTTTCATCTTATCGGCAAAATCGGCAAGAGGGGACAATTCGGCATGCCCATAGGGCGGCTCACCATAATAGAGGTTGGCCTTTTCGGTAATAGCCTCGCCCATATTGATAATTGAACTCATCGGCGGAAGCCCGGCCAAAGTGCCAAAAAACACGATCAGCGTCACAATCAATGAAATATTGAAATCAGCAGTAAAAATTTTCAACTGCTTCGATCTGTTTTTCATATAGCTGATCATCGGTGTCCAATTGTAATAGATATGGAGAATAATCGCGATCAGCAGCAAGAAGCCAAGATTGATATGGACATTACCCCACTGGACTTTATCCAGCCCCCAGAGCTTATAACCCGCCCAGTAAGCCACCCGCCCCGATGGGACGATATACAGAATGATGCTGGTCACAATCAGCAGAACAAACGAGATCAAGGCCGTCAGTGAAGTAATTTTGCGCATATTCATCGTTAAAGCTCCTTGAAAATTGATTCTGTCTGCGCAACAACATAACAGAAGGGCATAATTGACGGTGTTAAGATTTGTAAAATGGACAGGAGATTGTGCTAGCAAGGATGAATTTTACACGTGCTGAATTTTCCCGCCACAATGACGGTGAGTATACGTTCCACGTCGATTGAACCGACGCACCCGATGAAACTCGGCACCACATTTTTGACACACTCCGACCAGTTTCAGCCGTTGCTGATGGAGCTGCCGTACCGCCTCACTTTCACCCGAGGTTGCAGTAGAAACACCCAGTGCCCGTGCCCACATTTTCCAGCTGTCACCGTGAGCTTGTCGATATTTTTTACGCCAGCCCCTGTGACTCAAATGCTCACAGGCATGGGCGACTTCGTGAAGAAAAGTTTGACGGAGATTTTCCGGTTCCTGAGCAAACTGAAGGCGGATACAAACAGGTTTGCTCCCCTGCGAGACATAGACACCGAGACGGCGGGTTGCGTGGCTCTGTTTGATTGGAATATTGCCGATGTCTTCAAGGAAATGTACGGCCGATTTTCTGACAAGATTTTTTTTCGTAGCAGTTTCTATTTGCTGCCAAAGATTCAGCTTCTCCGCCAGTTGTCTGACAACCATAAAACTCCTGAAAGAAAAATCGTTGTTTAACCACAGATGAACACAGATTGGCATTGATAAAAAACCGGAAAGAGTAACAGATCACTATTTCAACTCTTCCCTAACTGCCAGCATCAAGTTTTTGTTGCAGCCTCCCCCACTGGAGGATTTTTCTATCGGCGGTGACCAAAACTGCACTT
>JAMOPE010000303.1 GCA_027064785.1 Geobacteraceae bacterium | reverse complement strand
TAACATCGGGGTCTTGACGGAGAATTGAGCGCAAACCTTGTGCAAACGTTAAATTAATCTTGTTATTCACCTGAATCTGCCCCACGCCCGGCAGCTGGTATTCGATAGGGTCTTCAACAGTGATGATATTCTGTTCTTTGGAGTTAATCGCTGAGAGTGCTGAATAGAGGGTCGTCGTCTTACCGGCACCGGTTGGACCCGTCACCAGGAAAATCCCGTGACTTTTCTGAATCATCTTCTCAATCTGCGGTAGCATAATGCCATCGATACCAATATCGGCAAGCTCCAGCACTCCGGAACTTTTATCCAGTAGGCGTAAAACAACCCGCTCACCAAATGCCGTTGGCAGTGTCGATACCCGGATATCAGCTTGTTTTCCGGCAATCCTGACTGAAAAACGACCGTCCTGAGGGAGGCGTTTTTCGGCAATATCAAGATTTGCCATAATTTTCAGCCTGGAAATAATATTCGGTAAAGCACGATGGGGCGGGCGTTGAACCTCATAGAGGATACCATCGACCCGGTAACGGACAACGACCTCTGTTTCAAACGGTTCAATATGGATGTCACTGGCACGCTGGCGGTACGCCTGAGTCAGAAGCCCGTTAACAAAACGGATAATCGGTGCTTCATCATTGGTATCGAGAAGATCTTCGATAGGGATGGTATCATCCAAATCCATTTCGTCCTGACCGATGTCAGAAATAGAGCTGTCGCCCCCCCCCGAAAGAGTTTCATAAGCCTGGTTGATCGCTTCAATCAACTTATCAGGTTCTGCCAGACAAGGAATGATCCGGCAACCAGTCAAGACCGAGAGATCATTGAGAATTCTATTGTTACTGGGATCGACAACCGCTAAGCGAATTGTCTGTCCATCGATTTCAAGTGGTATTGCCAGATTTTCTTTGGCATAGCTGATCGGAACCGTCATCAGTAGATGAAGAGCACTGGTTTTAACCTTCGGGTCAGCGACATACTCCATACCACTCTGGATAGCAAGAGCTTCCGCCAGGACAACTTCTGAAGCTTCACCTTTTTCCTTGAGGATTTCTCCCAGTCGCAGCGAACTATTTTCCTGTTCGCGCAATGCCTGACGGACAACCCCCTCCGAAACCCCTTTGTCCCTGACCAGAATATCTCCGAGCTGACGCCATTTTAACGGTCGCATCGGTTAGTCCCCAGCCGTCTCTTCCGGCTTATCCTCAGACTCCTCGACATCCTTAATACCAAAAAACTCTTTTGAACCATTCTCCTTCCGGAAGATTGTGAGTTTCCCTTGGTTCTCTTCAGTAATCCGCTTCAAATCTTCACTGTTACGGATCACTCGTGGGGTGATAAAAACCAGCAAACTCGTCTTCTTCTCAATATCCTCAGTATGTTTAAATAGATAACCAAGGACAGGAATATCTCCGAGTAAGGGAACTTTCGTCACTGACTTTGTCATGTCAGTTTGGAATAAACCGCCCAGCACCACTGTTTCACCATCGCGGGCAACAATGGTATTACGCAGCAGTGTCTTCTTAAAGGTCGGACCAACTTCATCAACCGTTCCCACCGAGTCGGTCACAGCAGTAATTTCCTGAAATACCTTCAACCGTACCAGATTCCCCTCAGTTATCTGCGGGGTAAAACGCAGCGTCAAAGCAGCATCCTGCCGCTCAACAGAATTAATCGGGTTGCCGGCATTATCGGTCGATTTTGAGGTAATAATTGGGACATTTTTACCGACAACGATCTCAGCCTCTTCGTTGTCAGACGTTAGTAACCGGGGAGCAGAAAGGACATTGACGTCCGAATCAGTCTGCGACAAACTAATCAAAGCAGAGACTGCGGGAATGGTGACAGCTTCGCCACCAATAACCGTTGTAATCGGATTAAACATCCCTCCGGCAAGCATACCGTCAACAGCCTTGGTCAACGCTGTCGGAACTCCATCTACCGTAGCAAAGTCTCCCCTGTCCGCGTTGGTCGTTCCAAAGAGCAAACCATCTCCACCAGCTTTC
>JAMOPE010000302.1 GCA_027064785.1 Geobacteraceae bacterium | reverse complement strand
CATCCATTGATAATTCAAGAATCAGCGCCTCGACAAAAACCTGTTTACGCTTAATATCGAGCTGCTGAATCAGGTTCTGAACGCCCTCATAATCTTCAGCCGTTGCATTGACAATCAAAGCATTCGTGGGCTTATCAGGAGTAATTGAAACAACACCAAAAATCTGGCTGACGGCACTTTCTTTGATTCCTTTTCCACCCTTTTTTGCCCCCGAGATAATTTTATTCAGGGTTTCGGATAATCCCTCTGCTTCAGCGTGCTCCAAATAGTAAACATGGACTCCGGCACGTCCCAGCTCCGCTTTTTCATCGAGTTGAGCAATCAGTTTTTTTGCCTGAGTGATAAATATTCTGTCCCCCAGCAACATCAGCTTATGTGTCCGCTCATAGGGAATAATCTGCCAGCGGGTCTTTTTGTTAACCGATGCTCCCGTTTTTTTACCACGTGTCGAGGATGTTGCCCCCCCCTCGATCACCTGCATCACCATTTGTGCCGTATCTGAAGCCTCAGCAAAGCGAAGAGAAACAATCTCCATCTCCTCGTCATCCCAGGAATGATCCAGTTCAGAAACAATTTGTGACAACCGCCGAATATTGGCTGCACTGTCGCTAATAACAACGGTATTAGTTGGAGCATGGGCAACGACATGACTGGTTTTGGGCATCAGCGGGCGGAGAATCGTATCGGCAACAACAGTTGCATCGAGGTTTTTCAGTTCAATAAGGCGGGTAATAAATTGTTCGCCAAGGTTTTTGCCATTACTGATCGGTAGATTTTCTTCCTTGGCTTTGCGGACAGAGACAATCTTGTTCACCTTACCTGACGGAACAATGGTGAATCCTTTCACCTTGAGAACGGTACTGAATAGGCGATATGCTTCATCGACAGAAACCGGGCGGGGAGAGACGATACTGACCTTGCCCCGAACCGATTCATCGTAAATAAAATTCTTTCCCGTCAGTTCGCTGATCGTGCCGATCATATCGACCAGTTCAACGTTCTGAAAATCGAGTGTAACCTCAAGCCCTTTCGGCATTTTATCCTGCCCTGCCCACACCGGGGAGACAATCAAAAACAAGAATAAACATACCGGCAACAATACACTTATGCCGCGTCGAGTGATCACAAGCGACTCCTATTCAAAACTATACTCAAACGTTTTAGGTTTCCCGTTTCTTATCAATCCAAGGGTAATATTGTTCGCCTCACGGACCTGCTGGAAAATCTGCAGTGCCTTTTCGGGGCTATTCAGTTTGACCTGATTGATTTCAACAACCAGATCACCGACCTTCAAGCCAATTTGTTCAAGCAACGAGCCTTTTTCCAATTCAACCAGCTTGAAGCCGATCGTCCTGCCATTTTTCACCTGCGGCACCATCCGGGCTGTCTGCAATAACGAAGTCAAATTTGCCCGGGCATTATCAGCAACAGATCGTGACACCTGCCAGCGACCCTCTTCAACGGCCACCACTCCTTGTTTATTCGTCGCCGGACTCGAGCGGCGGACAGCCCGTGCTGTCGCAGTCTTGCGTTTTTTCAACACAAGTTCACGCCGGGAGCCATGATCATCAAGGACAACCAGCCTTCGGCCGATATCAACAACTGTCACTTCGGGAGAAATCTCCTCGTCAAGCCGGAAAACCCCCGTCTTTGATCCGGACCGAATCAGAGCTAGGGATTCTGCACCCGCGACAACAGTTCCAATCAAACTCAAATTTCCACCAGAAGTTATTGCCTTCGGTGTCGATTGAGAGGCAAGATCTTCTGTCGTCAAATCAACCTCTCCCGACTCGCCAACAGCTTTTGAATTAAACAAATTTCTCTGGAGAATAACCTGAAAATCGTCTTCCTGAAGTTGACGTGCTGTCACTTGTCGAGACAATGAAAGTGGATGAGAAAATGACTCCTGCCCCATTCCCAGGCTAATCAGTCGACCTGCAGCGATACCGGCAATGATCCCACCCACAATGGATAGGCCCAGCAGCAGATAATTAAGGAGTCTTTGCAGATCAATTTGCACAGCAACCAAGCCAGATCAGAGTTAAAAAAGCGGTATTTTAATTATTTCTTCTGAGACCTATAATTATACACAATTTGACAAAAATTATTACATTTTTTTTATCTTTCAGAAATAGAACTCAGTTCTTCTTCAAATCTGTCCCCATTTGTGATTATAATCGCTGCGGCTCAAGCTGACGTATTCACTCTAATCCGGTTTATTTTGGAGATTCACAATAAAAAAGGAGAAAACATGAAAGCAGTTTTGATAAAGGAATTTGGTGGTCCAGAGGTCATGAGTGTTGGGGACATCGACAAACCCCAGCCCAAAGCGGATGAAGTCCTAATTAAAGTAGTCGCCACCAGCATTAACCGCCCCGATCTGGTTCAACGGGTTGGAAACTACCCTGCACCAGCTGGTGATTCTGAAATTCTTGGGCTCGAAGTTGCCGGAACAATTGCTGAGGTCGGCAGTGATGTCAACGGCTGGAAAGTTGGCGACCGCGTGATGGCATTGGTCGGCGGCGGTGGTTATGCTGAATATGCTGTTGCCTACGCCATTCACGTGATGCCGATTCCCGACACCATGAGCTTTGAAGAAGCGGCCTGTGTCAACGAAAGTTACATCACTGCGTTTCTCAATGTCTTCATGATCGGCGGGCTCGAGGACGACCAGACCGCAATTCTTCATGGCGGCGGTGGAGGTGTTAATACCGCTGCGATCCAGCTGGCAAAAGCTCTGACTCCCAATGCCAAATTGATTGTTACCGCTCATCCGAAAAAACTGGAGAAAGTTAAAGACCTAGGTGTCGACCTCGTAATTGATTACACCGAAACTCCGGATTTTAGCGCGCTGGTGAAGGAATATACCAAGAAAAAGGGTGTCGATGTCATTCTCGACCATGTTGGTGCCAAATATCTGAAGCCCAACATGAATTCACTTGGGTACAAAGGAAAGCTCGTTATCATCGGAATTATCAGCGGAATCAAGGCTGAATTAAATTTAGCGTTGATGATGGTGAAACGGCAGCAGATTATCGGTTCGGTTTTACGTAGTCGTCCCGTCCCTGAAAAAGGTGAAATCATTGCCGAATTTACCCGTCGGGCACTGCCGAAATTTGCCGACCGCAGCATTGTTCCAATCATCGAGAAAGTCTTCCCCCTTGATGAGGTTGTTGCTGCCCATCAGATGATGGAAGATGACAAGCATTTCGGTAAAATTGTGTTAAAAATTGCCGACGCCTGATTTTTGATTCAGAAATCGTTGTGATCAATAAACAAAGAGCCCCTTCGTTCACTGAAGAGGCTCTTTGTTTATTCTGTGATTCATTCTCCAATTATCCCGTCTGCAACACCTTATCTTTGCCGGACTCCTTTGCTTTGTACATCGCTTCATCAGCCAGCTGAATCAGCCGATCAAAAGAGGGAACGCTCTCGTCAGAAAATGTCGCTACACCGGAACTGATTGTTATTGTTTCACCGTTGAGGTGTTTAAATTTGTGGTTACGAATCACCGAATGGAGTCGATTTGCAACATCCAGAGCCCCCTCTTCAGAGGTATTCGGTAGAATGATCGCAAATTCTTCTCCTCCATAACGGGCAGGAATGTCGCTTTCGCGTGCCACCTCTTTCAAAAGGTGACCAATTTTTCTCAGAACCTGGTCACCATGGGTATGACCGTAAACGTCATTCACCCGTTTAAAATCATCGACATCAAAAAAGACCAGCGACAATGGTGATCCATAACGGTGAGCCCGACTGAATTCTTCTTCGATCCGGTCATAAAAATGGCGATGATTATAAAGGTTTGTCAGCCCGTCGCGAACCGCCATCTCTTCAAAATATTCCTGCGCCGTCTGCATCGACTCAAACAACACCGCATTTTCCAATGCACTTGCCGAGATATTGGCAATCAATCGACATAAATTGCAAACCCGGTCGGTAATTCCATCAACAATCGGCGATGCGGTACGAAGGAAAAATGTCCCGATCACACTCTCTTTTTTAATTACCGGAATAACAACAATCGAGTTTAATCCAAATTCCTGCATCTCGCTCTGAACCGATGCCATCAACGGATCATTTTTGACATCATTAATGATTACTGGCTGCTTCGACTCGAGCGATTTTTGAATTTCCGGATACTTCGTAATATCAAGCTTCAGTTCCTCATTTTCGCAACAGATTTCAGTATCGCTGCTGGCTTTCACAACCAGCTCACCATCATCATTGACACTGAGGATTGAACAACGGGCAACATCAATAACAACTGAGATTTTTTTGACAATCAGCTGCAAAATCGTCATCGGGTTACGGATCGCCGAGATATCCTCTGTCAGCCGTAGTAAAAACTGAAGATCCTGATATTCGAGATCAGAATAGAACCCCTTAGACCGCAGGTGGGCATCAATCCGAGCGATAATCTCCGGCAGATAGACCGGCTTGGTGATGTAGTCATCAGCTCCCGCTTTTAGACCGAGGACCATCTCTTTTTTCTGCGAACGGGAAGTGAAGAGAATGAGTGGGATATGTCGAGTAGAGCAGTCATTTTTAAGGATCTTACAGGCATCGATACCGTTTTTAACCGGCATCTCAACATCCATGATAATCAGATCAGGTTTATGCTCAGCAACAAGGGTAATCGCTTCTTTACCATTTTTCCCCTCAACGATAGTAAACCGTTCGCGCAAGGATTCTTTGAGAATTTCCCGGAAAAACAGTTCATCATCAACAATCAGAATTTTATTCTTTGTCTCCACTCAACCCCCTGCAGCCATACCAATATTAACAGCTGCCAATATGACGAAAGAAGGAAAACTTGTCAACCAAAGAATCGTCTAATTTTCGGGGGCAACAACCCCACACTGGCCATCACAAAAAGGAAGGTTCCCTGACTGACCACAACCACATAGTGCAATTCTCGTGCGTTCAACAACCTCAAAGCGCAACGGCATTTCTCCCCCAGAAGGGTGGTGGCCATCACAAAAAGGGAGGTTCTCAGATTGACGACAGGTACAACGATAATACGTTCCGGGCTCTAACGTTAATACAATCGGCATACCATCTATCTGCTTTTCCATACTTAACACCTCTTAAATCAGTACCTAACGTTCAATAAATAATAAAGTTCATTTTTTCATAAACATAAAAATCAGAACAGAAGAAAAAATATCATCGGCATAGAATCCACCGACCTGATACTGTATCCTTCTATCATGTTTTATAAGAAAAAGATCGGGGACAGCAGATGAAAAAAACAAATTTAATTTTAATCGGAATGCCCGGTGCCGGGAAAAGTACCGTTGGAGTCATTCTGGCAAAAAGAATCGGCTACCACTTTATCGATACCGACCTGATCATTCAGGCACAACAGAAATCCCGGCTTCAGCAAATAATCGACCAGCGAGGATTGTCTGAATTTCGTCAAATTGAGGAGAAAACATTACTTGAACTACAAACACAGCATACAGTCATTGCGACGGGAGGCTCTGTTATTTATTGCAAGAAAGGTCTCCATCAATTAGCAGAAAGCGGTTACCGTATTTACCTGCAGGTCTCACTCGATTCTTTGCAGCAACGCATTGCTGACATGGGGCAACGGGGACTGGTCATGGAACGGGGACAAAGTTTTTCACAACTCTATCGGGAGCGAACCCCTCTCTATGTTCAAGAGGCTGATCTGACCATCAATTGTGAAAAACTGAATGCAGAGCAGATCGCTATCAGGATTGAGGAAGAGCTCACCCATCATTTTCCAGACATCTACCCGACATAATTTTCACAGGTTATCAAAGAAGAAATAGTGCGCCGGCACTGCAAGATCGGTATACTGCTACGATGTATTTGAACGGCTCACCTAGAGGACAGTAGAACATGGAAGATGCTCAATTAGACGATTTGATGGCGAAGGGAATTGAAGCTGCCGAAAAGGGCTACCTCCATTCAGCACAGGTTTTTCTCGGTCAGGTCTCTGAGCATCGCAATACGCCGGAGCTCCACAGCTATCTCGCCTACTGTCAGGCAAAAGGGCAAGGACGAGTCCACTCTGCCGCAAAAATCTGCCGCGAATCGATAAAACGTGAATCCAATAACCCTATCCATTATCTGATTCTGGGACGAGTCCTCCTGATCTCAGGAGAGAAAGGGAAAGCGATTGATGCCTGGAGACAGGGCTTACGCGCCGGCCCCAATCCACAGATCATCGATGAGCTAAAAAAACTTGGGCTGCGCAAGCCTGCGGTCATCAAAAGTCTCAAAAGAAATCATCCTGTCAACCGGGCTCTCGGAAAAATTTTCGGTGCGATTGGTCTTAGATAGTTCACCTCTTAAGCATGTCGAGTTAGAAACCGATCAAGTTCGTTGGCAAATTTCTGTTTATCTTTTGCATTGTAAACCGCCGGTCCCCCTGTTTCGACCCCGCTACTGCGTAAATCATCCATAAAGTTTCGCACCGACAGTCGCTCGCGAATATTATCCACACTGAAAAAAATCCCGCGGGGATCGAGAGCGTATGCCTGCTTAGCAATTGTTTCAGCCGCCAACGGAATATCTGCAGTGACGACCAGATCTCCGGCTTCCAACTGTCGGACAATCTCCTGATCGGCGACATCAGCTCCGGCACCAACCAGTATTGAACGGATATGGGGAGACGGAGGATGACTCAATGGACGGTTAGCGACCAGTATCACTGAAATTTTTCTTCTTTCAGCGGCACGATACAGCAATTCTTTAATCGGCCTGGGACAAGCGTCAGCATCAATCCAGATTTTCATTTTTCCCTCAACAGTTTGTTCTCATTTGCCTTTTGGCGTAACTATGTTTAAATACCAGAAATCAACCAATAACAGGAGGAAAAATCATGGCGCGCTATATTATGACAGCATTCGGAAAAGACAGAACGGGAATCGTGGCCGACGTCACCCGACTGCTTTATGAAAATGATTGCAACCTGGAAGATACCACCATGTCGATGCTGGCAGATGAGTTCACCCTCAGTTTGTTGTTTTCAAGCCAACAACCCGACATCGAGGATGTCTTGACTCGTGAGTGCCGCAGGCTGGAACTCGACAAAGGGATTTCGGCATTTATCCGCCAAATTAAAAATGCAACAAAACAAAGCCACTCAGGCTACAAAACCTGTACACTCCATATCGAAGGGCTCGATCAGGCAGGAATCGTCTACAAAACCAGTCAGTTTCTTGCCGACCATCGACTGAGTATCATCCAGCTTGAATCAACCGCCAACGCATCACCCCAGAGTGGTGCAACCATCTATTCGATGACCATTGACATCCAGGTCCCGGAAGATCTCCCCTTCGACCAACTTGAAGAAGACTTATCGGCAGTTGCGGACGAATTGCATGTCGATATCACCATGCAGCGATAAACCGGCAGGCATAATAAAAAACGGGGTCAACAAACTTATGCTGTCGGCCCCGTTTTGCATTTCAGTTTTAAAAGAGAACGTTACGATTTCTTACGCAGTCGATCCATCGCAACCTTAAGGCTAATCCGCAGTCGCTCAAGAACATCAGCTAACTGGGCAATTTCATCACGCCCTTTGACTTCAATCTTCTCTTCAACTTTACCATCAGCCAGATCAGCAGCCACCTTGGTAAAATGGGTCAACGGCTTCAGCGCACTGTTGACGGCAATAAAAACAACAAACAGCGAAACCAGCAGGATAACAGCCATAATTCCAATCAGCTTGTTTTGCAGTTCCTGCTGAGCCTGAGTAATTTTGTCCAGCGAGAAGCCAATTCTGAATCCGCCCCAGTGCTTCCCTTTCACGCGGATTGGC
>JAMOPE010000301.1 GCA_027064785.1 Geobacteraceae bacterium | reverse complement strand
ATTGTTTTTACTGGAAAGATCAATCTTAAAGCCCTTTCGATGACGGCTTTACTGCTGCTGTCACTGCTTCTTCCCCTTCCTGCTTTGGCAGCAGGGCAAGTTATCGTCAGGTACTTCCATAGTGATATTCGGTGCAGTACCTGTCTCGCTTTCGAAGACTGGTCAAAAACTGCCGTTGATGGATTTCCAAAGGAGTTGGCTGCCGGTACGCTGAAATGGGAAGTTATTAACTTTGATAAGCCAGAGAATCACCATTATATCAAAGATTACGATTTGGCTGAAAAATCGCTGGTTCTGGTTAAGCAGGAAGATGGGAAAACTGTTCGCTGGAAAAACGTCGAGGAATTCTGGGATTTTGACGAAAACCAAAAGGATGAGTTTGTCAAATTTGTCCACAATTTAATTGCGGACGACTTAAATTAATTAACCGGAAATGAAGGAGAAATATCATGAAAAACTTCGAAGATTATTTAGAAACCGGATTGAAATTTCATGGACACCGCTGTCCCGCTATGCCGATGGGTCTGCGTGCGGGATTGGCCGCGATGAAAGCCTTGGGCGTTGAGCGTGCTCCCGACAAGGAATTGCAGGTTCTGGCAGAAACTGGAGAAGGGCATGCCGCTGGATGTTTTCTCGACGGTATTATGACGGCAACTGGCTGTACCTATGGAAAATCAAACATCAAGAAGCTCTACTACAATAAAATGGCTTTTACTCTGATTGACGTCAAGAGTGGCCGCTCGGTGCGGGTTTCAATCAAAAATGAAGTGCTGGCGCAATCGTTGAAATCCCCTTTTATTGAACAACGTAAAGCGGGTGTCCCACCCCAGGATGTTCCGGCCGAAATTGCTGATCCTGTGATCAATAAAGTTTTGAATGTTCCAGAAGAGAACTTGCTCAATATTGGTGAAATCAAGGTTATTGACCTGCCGAAAGGCAAGGGGGTTTTTGAAGCATTTTCCACTCATTTTTTGTGAATTTCTTATTTTTTGGTTGATTACCTAGTCCATGAAAGACACGGAAAATGCTATTGGGACATAAATTTATCTGTAAGCACTCGTTTTTGTTTTAAAACACATTTCCGAGTGTGTCAAGGTAATTTCGTGTGTATGGACACACATTTGTGGAGGCACGTATGGGAGAAATAGGCGACAGGATTAAAGAGCTTCGCGGTGAGATGCAACAAGCAGAACTCGCTGATAAGTTGGGTATCCACAAAAACACCATGGCAAATTACGAACGAGGTGGTCGCTTTCCAGACGTAAACATTCTTTTGAAAATTCTGGAGGTCTTTCCAGACACCAATCCAACATGGCTATTAACAGGGGAAGGCTCCAAGGATAGATCGGAGCCTGTACAGAGGGGGTTTGTGATGTTTCCGCGTTATGAACTTGAAGCTGGTGCCGGCCCAGGCAGGACGGTTCAAAGCGAACAGGTTGTTGATTTCGTTTCTTTCAAAGAAGAGTGGGTTCAGAATTTTTTACGTGTTCCAAGAAAGGATTTGGCCTTGTTGTCAGTGAAGGGTGACAGCATGAACCCCACCCTGAATGATGGAGACATGATTCTTGTGGATCTGAGGTCAGATAGAATTGATGATAGTGCCATCTATGTACTTGAGTTCGACGATGCACTTCTTGTGAAAAGGATTCAGAGAAAGCTGGATGGTTCTGTCGTAATAAAGAGCGATAACCAACTCTATGAGCCGGAAGTCCTACAGAAGGATCGAGCTGAAAAACTCAGAATAATAGGCCGCGTTGTTTGGAGTGGGCGACGAATGTAGCCAGCCATAAAAAGTTGGCAGCCCCTATCCTTGTATTCAGTGGAGATATGACATCGTATCTCCTA
>JAMOPE010000300.1 GCA_027064785.1 Geobacteraceae bacterium | reverse complement strand
CGGTGAGAGGACTAGCAAAAATCGTCCATCCCGACCTGGTCTGGTCGTTTGCCATGTGGCTGTGTGCCAAAAGTCCAAAGAACAATCCTGAAAACCGCCACTTCGACCCAACCCCCTACCTACTCCCTTTTGCCGAACAGAGCAACAGTGATATTGTTATCAGTGGTCACTATCATCATCCGCTTGATCTTGAGCATCAAGGAACGCGTATTATCGCGCTGGGAGACTGGATCAGCCAGTTTTCTTATGCTGAAATGATTGATGGGAGAATAGAATTAAAACAGTTTAACCCGTAACGACTATGCATCATCCGGCACTGCGTCGCTCTGATCGCGACTGCGAAGAACCAGATCCTTCAGGGTTACCGAGCCAAAATCTGCAACAATCAGCCCTTCAATCCTCCGGTAAGTTTCAAGCGCAATCACCGTTTCGGGATGGGGAAGCAGATGAAGCGGCTCTTCCCCGCAATCGCCCATTTCTTTTAAGATTGTTGCCAAGCTGAGCTCATCAGCCGCCCGCCCCAACTGATACTGACAGCGCCCGGAAAGTGTTGAAATTTCAGTTACAAAACCAAGTTTAAGCAAGACATGAACAATACTGCGACACAGCCGTGGCGGAATAAACAGATATTTCGATAGCTGTTCGTTACTCAACGGTCGTTCTCCACGCGAAAAACGGGCCGCCAATGTCACCAGAATCGCCAGAGCAACCTGTTCAAAACTGTTGCGACTCACCTCTGAGCCCCGCAGATCCCGACCACTGGTACGCAAGTTTTGTTTGGCATAGCAGACCCCCAATCCAAACAGAACAATCAACCACGACAAGTACACCCACACCATAAAAATCGGCAATGCCGCCATTGTTCCATAGATTGCGTTATACCGGCCAACTCCAACCTGAAAATGGACGTATGCAACCTGGGCAAGCTGCCACAGTGTTCCCCCAACGACCCCACCGATAAATGCGGCACGCCATTCCACTTTAATATTCGACATAAAAACGTAGAGGACAGTAAAAGCGAGCCACATAAAAATAAACGGAGCAAATTTAAAGGCAAACAGGATCAATGAACCGACCATCTGCATCTCGATCAGCTTTTGCACCAGATCATTACTTGCCAGACTTGAAGTCATCGAAATAGCACTGATGATCAGCACCGGACCGGCAATAACCACCGAAAGGTAGTCTGCAAACCGACGCAGTAACGGCCGCACGTTTTTAACGCCCCAGATATAATTGAATGATTTTTCGATATTCGTCAGCAATGACACCACAGCAATAATCAGAAAGGCCAGGCCGATGGCTCCCATCTGTGTGACTTGAGTATTATTGATATAGCCGAGAATTGTTTCCGCAACCTGCCCGTCACCAACATTGAGTTTTTCGATGATCAGCGGCTGCAGCAGGTTCTGGACGCCGAAAGTTTTCAGTAAGGCGAAAACCAGAGCCAACAGAGGCACCAGTGAAAGCATTGTGTAGTAGGTCAATGCTGAAGCACGTAACAAACACTGGTTCATGCCGAAATCACGGATAACCAGTGCCGCTGTCTGAATCTGGCGCAACAGGATTCGCTGTAACCACGACAGGTCAGCCGGGTTCTGCTCCCAAAGCAGATACTTCACTTTTTCACGGATTTTAAATTGTCCCAGCTTTTCCCAGCCCATCAATATCCCCTTTATTCGGCTGACTGCAGTTTAAAAGTTTCAACAGGGAATCCAAGTGTTGAAATTTTATCACGATACTGTTCACTGTCACCTACCAGGACAATCTGTAATTGATCGGGATGCAGATATTTACGTGCTACCCGCTGAACATCATCGATTGTGACCGCAGCTAATTCAGCTC
>JAMOPE010000299.1 GCA_027064785.1 Geobacteraceae bacterium | reverse complement strand
TTTATTGGTGGAGGTGGCGGGAATCGAACCCGCGTCCGAAAGCTTTTGACGTAAGGCTTCTACATGCTTAGTCTGTATTTTAAATTAACCGGATGAAGCTCCCACAGACAGGATTTTCACCAGGCGAGTCTGCTTAAGTTTCGCTTCAGTGCCACAGACATTCACTGAAACTAGCCTGCTAAATTAACGTCTCATCAACCACACAGGCAATGAATGACAAGACGTAACAGCCTTAGGCTGCTAGTGCGTAACTAACGTCAGTATCTGCGTTTAGTTAAGTTGGGCTTGTTACGGAGCCAGCCCACTCCGGCATGCGACACTTCGTCTCTGTCCCCCGTCGAAACCTTGACACCCCCATATTGTTATTTTTCAATAATTTAACGATTTATTCTTCGAGCATTGTCTCATATTTACAGATTTTTAACAAGTTAATGCAGAGCACTCTTGATCGCCTTGGCAATCTCACGGTCGGCTTCTTTCTGTTTGAGAGTCTGCCGTTTATCATGCAATTTTTTACCCCGGCCAACCCCGATCTCAAGTTTGACATAATTGCGTTTAAAGTAGAGCTTTGTTGGAACCATTGCCAGCCCCTTCTGTTCGGTCAGACGGATCAATTTATCAATTTCAACATGATGGAGCAGTAATTTACGCATACGGGTCGGCTCATGGTTTTCCCGGTTACCAAACTCATATACAGCAATGTTCATATTATTGATAAAAACTTCACCGTTTTTGATTCGGCAGAAGGCTTCTTTCAGGTTCACCTTCCCCTCACGGATCGATTTGACCTCTGTCCCGGTTAAGACAATCCCAGCTTCGAATGTCTCATCGATAAAGTAATCGTGATACGCTTTTTTGTTGGTGGCAATAATTTTAATTCCCATAAACCCTATACTTTCAATTTTCCCTGATGATACACCTGAACAATGTCATCCGTACAGCCGGGAGAAACGAAATAATCGAAGATTTCTCCCTGATCCGGCATTGTTTCCGGTCGTAAAACCTGAAAGTCAGCCTTCTTGCCAATCTCAAGTGACCCAATGTCCTCCGCAAGCCCCAGCACTTCAGCACCAGACAGCGTTGCCATACGATACAAGGTTGGTGCATCCAGTTCACCATCAAACCAGTGAGAGGCAAAAGCCATTTCATCCCAAATCGACAGGCTGTCACAACTGGCAAGGCTATCAGTCCCGAGGGCTAATTTAACTCCGTTATGCTGAAGTTTACCTGCCGGAGCTTTTCCGACACCAAGTTTAGCATTGGAACGGGGGCATAAGACTAATGACATCTGCTTGTCAGCCAGCAGCCTGATCTCATCATCCGCCAACTGGACTCCGTGAACCAGTAAATTCCCGGAGAACAAGCCCCCCTGTTTGTCAAGATATTCAACCGGTCGCATTCCAGAAGGTTGTGGCAGGTACTCCTGCCATCCAACATGGGGATAAAGCTTTTCGACCAGATCACCCGTCGCCTCTTCAATAAATTGGACTTCAGCGGGTGACTCAGCCAGATGGGTTGTGCAGCGACAGCTGTTGTTCCGGCACCAGGTAAAAATACGTGATAAATAATCGGCACTGATTGTGTACGGTGAATGAGGGGCAACGCCAAACGCAACAGCCCCACATACTTTTTCATCCAGTACCCGATGAAGACGGCCACTGTTTTCCGCAATCATCTGCGGCTGGTGTCCCAGAGTCTCCAGAAACGCAAATCCATTCAGCGGTGATGCAGCATAAAGATCGCTCAGGTCAAATTGTGACAAAATATCACCGACAGCACCTGTTCCTGCTGCTAATGACTGCTCAATTCCATGCTGGAGTGAAAAACGATAATCGCCTTCCTGCAGAG
>JAMOPE010000298.1 GCA_027064785.1 Geobacteraceae bacterium | reverse complement strand
GCCAAAGCACGTCAGTGGTTGCGCCAGGCTGCTGACCAGGGGCTACCCACCGCCCAGTTTCATTTGGGGATGATGTATGCCCGTGGCAATGGTGTCCTGCAAAGTTACACCGAAGCACGGAACTGGCTGCAAAAAGCCGCCGAACAGAACTATCTTAATGCGATTTACCACCTTGGCCGTCTCCTCAGTTCGGGCAGCAACGAAGTCCGTGACCCGACCTCGGCAGTCGTTTTACTTAAACAGGCCGCGACCCGTGGTCACCAACGTGCTCAAGTGATGCTGGGACACCACTTTATGAAAGGTGTCGGAACAGAACAGGACCTGCAGCTCGCCTATCACTGGTGGCTTGAAGCCGCCAATGCCGGAAGCGCCGATGCTCAATTCAATCTGGGAATCATGTACTTAAATGGCAAAGGGGTCGACAGAGATTCGCTGGAAGGGAAAAACTGGCTCACTATGGCAGCGGATCAGGGGCACACCAAAGCTCAATACTGCCTCGGAGTTATGTATTCGACAGGCAAGGGTGTTCCGCAGGACATGGACGAAGCGTTTCGTTGGAAAGAGGCTGCCGAATTCTGGGAGTCACTATAACCACCACATATTAGGTTCTAGAAGCGGGGCAGGTAACTGTCCCGTTTCTCATTTTATCCTTCTCTCAACAAGATTTCTGCCTATTATTCTTCAACAAATAATTATCCCGTATTGCATATTCAATGCATTTGTGCATAATTGATTTATGCTTACAACTCTTAAAATTCAGGCTTTCGCCGACGCAACAGCGCGCGTCATGATCGTTGTCGATCAGGACGGTGCAATCATCCTCCTTAGCAAACTTGCGAGGGAGCGCCTGAACATTACTTCCGGAGCCCCTCTCGAGACAGAGCTCCCCGGATTTTGGCTACACGTCAGTAAAATTCTGAATGGACAGCAGAGCCATTGCGAAGTTCCGCTACAAATTGCCGATAGCGAGTATCTTGCCGGGGTCAACCCACTGATCGAAAATGGAGAGGTCTGCGGAGCGGTCTGCATTCTTGTCGACAGCACCCAGCTCGACACCATGACCCGCCGTCTCCCTTCGTTCCAAACCCTGCTGCGCGAGCTCGACACCATTATCAACTCATCTTCCGACGGCCTGTTTGTCTGCGATGCCGATGCAAATGTCATCCGCATGAATCCGGCATCAGAAAGAATCCACAACATTTCGGCCACAGAAATTATCGGGCACAACATGCGTGAACTGATTGAAACCGGATTTATCGATCAATCAGCAGCCCTCGAGGCAAGTATCAGCAAAAAACAGGTCAGCATGCTGCAGAACAAAGAAGCAGGCTATAAACTGATCTCGATTGCGACCCCCGTCTTTGATGACGAAGGGAACCTGATTCGGGTTGTTGTCAGCGAGCGCGACATCACAGAGATCGACAGTCTACAGCGTGAACTTGAAGAGCAGGCCGCTATTAAGGATGGTTTCCGCGACCAAATGCTCGCCATGCAGCAGGCAGAACTTGAATCACAACAGATCATCGCCCGCAGCCCGTCAATGATCCGGGCATTACAGCAATCGATCAAGGTTGCCAAGGCCGACTCTTCGGTTTTGATTCTCGGTGAATCGGGAGTTGGGAAAGGATTGATTGCCGACCTGATTCACAAAAATTCAAGCCGGGTTGGTCATCCGCTGATCAAAATTAATTGCGGGGCAATCCCCGAATCGCTCATTGAAGCCGAGCTGTTCGGCTATGAAAAAGGGGCATTTACCGGAGCTCAGGTCGCTGGAAAAATGGGCCATTTCGAACTGGCTCATGGCGGGACATTATTCCTCGATGAAATTGCGGAACTGCCATTATCATCGCAGGTTAAGTTGTTACGTTTTCTCGAAGACGGGCAAATTACCCGCCTGGGCGACACCAAAAATCGCACCGCCGACGTCCGGGTCCTTGCTGCGACCCACCGCGACCTCGAAAAAATGGTCGAAGAAGGGAAGTTCCGGCTGGATCTTTATTACCGTCTTAACGTCATTCCGATTCATATTCCACCAATCCGCGAACGTCACGACTGTATTATTCCGCTGATCCGTTACTATATTGAAACCTTCAGTAAACAGATTGGCACTCACAAGCGGTTGACCCGTGCTGCCCTTGATGCTCTGACGGTCTACCCTTATCCCGGCAATGTCCGGGAGCTGATGAATATCTGTGAACGGTTGGTTGTTATGGCAGACACTGAGGTTCTCGACCTTGCTGACTTGCCAATTCAAATTACTTCTCACGCCACCGATAGACATTTTTCCATCGACCATCTCCCCGCCGGAACGTCACTCCAGGATGCCCTTGACCAGGTTGAAAAAGAGCTCCTGAAAAAAGCCCAGCAGCAGTTTAAAAATCAGACCGACATCGCAGCCGCACTCAAAGTTAACCAATCGACCATCGCCCGCAAACTGAAAAAATTCGGCCTGACCTAACCACCCCCAAGCTTTTATGCAGTTATGCATAAAAGCTTTTTCCCAAAAAAACAGTGCCAACCGGGCACACCGTCCTTAAACAATTTTCACCAAATTTTACAGCCTGAAAAAACAATAGGTTAGACCCTAATTAAAATTGTTCTAGCCATCAAAACAGAGTTTGGCATCCTCATTGCTATGTTCCTTGCCGTTAACAACAATAACTTTGCACCACATAAATAAGGAGAATCCCATGTCCGTTCTGAATAATGCTGCAATCAGAATTCCATTTCCCCAAAACGAGCCGGTTCTGTCCTATGCCCCGGGAACCCCCGAGCGGCAGAAAATCAGAGACGCTCTGGATCAGTTGAAGTCCGAAAAAATCGATATCCCATTGATCATCGGAGGAAAAGAGATTCGTACCGGCAACACTGCAAAAGTGGCTTGCCCACACGACCACTCCATTGAGTTGGGGCAGTACCACAAAGCCGGTGCTAAAGAAGTACAGATGGCTATTGATGCAGCGATGGCGGCAAAGCCGGTCTGGCAAGCTCTGCGCTGGGAAGAACGGGCCGCTATTTTCCTGAAAGCAGCTGAATTACTGGCAGGACCGTATCGCTTTCTTATCAATGCAGCAACCATGCTCAATATCAGTAAGAACCCCTTTCAGGCCGAAATTGATGCTGCCTGTGAGCTGATCGATTTCCTCCGCTTCAACGTCTACTTTGCTCAGGAAGTTTATGCCGATCAACCGCTTCACTCACCATCACCAATCTGGAACTACGTGCAGCATCGCCCCCTTGAAGGATTCGTTTTTGCGGTTGCACCATTCAACTTCACCGCAATTGCCGGAAATTTACCGACCGCACCGGCAATCATGGGCAACACCGTAGTCTGGAAACCGGCATCCTCTGCCGTTTTCGCTCCTTACTATTTCATGAAACTACTTCAGGAAGCCGGTATGCCCGACGGTGTCATCAACTTCGTTCCCGGTTCAGGAAGCGACGTCGGCAACATCTGCCTTGATAGCCCGGACTTCAACGGTATCCACTTTACCGGCAGCACCGCTGTTTTCCAAAGTATGTGGAAGCAGATCGGCAACAACATTGCTGCAGATAAATACAAAACATACCCACGGATCGTTGGTGAGACCGGCGGTAAAGACTTTGTCTTCGCCCACGCATCAGCCAACGTAAAAGCACTGGCAACCGGCATCGTCCGGGGTGCCTTCGAGTATCAGGGACAAAAATGCTCCGCCGCCTCCCGTGCCTACATCCCTGAATCTCTCTGGGAGCCGGTTCTGGCTGAGCTGAAATCCCAGACCGATCAGATCAAGATGGGCGATGTCTGTGACTTCGGCAATTTTGTCAACGCTGTGATTGATCGTGCTGCATTCAGCACCATCACCCAGTACATCGATTATGCGGCGGCTGCCGACGACGCCGAAATCATCATTGGCGGAAAATACGATGACAGCAAAGGTTTCTTCATTGAGCCAACCGTCATCACCACCACCAATCCCCATTTCAAAACAATGGAAGAAGAGATCTTCGGCCCGGTCATGACCCTCTATTGCTACAAGGATGACGACTACGAAGCAGCACTGGAGCTGTGCGATCAGACCTCACCTTACAGTCTGACCGGGGCTATCTTCGCCCAGGACCGTACCGCCGTAACCGTGGCTTTGGCAAAACTTGAAAACGCTTCGGGCAACTTCTACATCAATGATAAACCGACTGGTGCCGTTGTCGGCCAGCAACCGTTCGGTGGTGGACGCGCTTCAGGAACTAACGATAAGGCTGGCAGCAAGCAAAACCTGATGCGCTGGGTCTCGGTCCGCTCAATTAAAGAGAACTTTGTTCCGCCACAGAGTTTTGAATATCCCTTTATGGACGCAGAGTAAAACGGACAGGTTCCCTCCGGCAATGCTGGCGGAGGGAACCACTCTTTTCACAATTACTACATCAGGGTGGAGCTATGTCTCTTTTTAATTACGCTGTTTCAAAAACCATCATGCACGTCCCAAAGCCGATTGTCAGCCACTTTGCTAAGGGCTATATCGCCGGATCAACTCTCGACGATGCCGTCAGAGTGACAAAAGATCTCAATCAGCAGGGGATAATGACAACCATTGACATTCTGGGTGAATTTATCACCGGGATTCATCAGGCCGTCAGCTTCAAGGAAGAGGGATTAAATATCCTCCGCACCATTGATCGGGAAAAACTTGACGCCAATCTGTCGATCAAACCAACCCAGATGGGTTTACTGATCGACAAAGAAAAATGTTTTGAAATTATCCATGAACTCGTAGCTTTGGCAGCCGAGTTAAATAACTTTGTCCGTATCGATATCGAGGACGTTCCCGTTGTCGACGATACGTTCGACTTCTTCCGTAGGTTGCGTGAAGAATTCCCCGGTCATGTTGGTACTGCCTTCCAGGGCTACCTGCGCCGGACACCACAGGATATTGTCGATCTGGCCGACGGCTATCAGAACTACCGCCTGTGCAAAGGGATTTATATCGAATCACGTCTCGACGCATGGAAAAATCCCCAGGCTATCAATCGCAACTATATCACTTCCCTTGAGCAACTCTTTAAGCAGGGAGCCTATGTCGGCATTGCAACCCACGACGAGCTGCTGGTATTTGAAGCAATGCACCTGATTCGTAAAATGGGATTGAAGCCTGACCAGTATGAGTTCCAAATGCTTCTCGGTGTTGATGAGGAAATGCGTAAAATCATTCTGGCCGCTGGACATCGGTTAAGAATCTATGTCCCCTATGGTGAGGACTGGCTCCCCTATTCCAAACGCCGGCTCAAGGAAAATCCGACCATTGCTCAGCACGCACTCAAGCAAATGTTCGGTTTAGGCAAGCATTGATAACAGATTTCTGCTAATTTAATGACGTCACCTGCCGCATCTTCACCAACCGTGGCGGGGAAGGCTATTTTGTTGGAACACGTTGTTTTAAAACCATTGACGAGGAGGAACACATGAAAAGAACAATCCGTAACGTAATGCTCACTCTCTGTGCCGTTGCCATGATGGCCGGTCTTTCCTGGGCAGACACTCTAAAAGTCGGAGTTCAGGCACCGATCACTGGTAGCTACGCTAACGAAGGTCAGGGCATCGAAAACGGTGTACGTCTGATCGCTGCACAAATCAACGCCAAAGGTGGCGTCATGGGCAAGCAGATTGAAGTTATCCCATGCGATGACCAGGGCACTGCAATGGCAGCTGCTATCTGTGCGAAAGACCTCGTCAACAAGGGTGTTTCGATGGTTATCGGTTCTTACACCTCAACATGTGCCGAAGCTGCTCAGAAAACCTACTTCAATGCCGGCGTATTGCAAACATCTGACGGCACCGCTGACAGCTTGACCGAGCATGGCTACTGGACATTCCTACGGAATTCATTCCCCAACAGTGCCGAAGCTGCTTTTGCTGCAAACTACATGGTTAATGTCAAAGGCTATAAGAGCATTGCCGTTGTCTCTGACTTCTCCAGCTACGCTGCCGGCCTCGCCGAAGCAACGATTGCTGAGATCAAAAAAGCCGGTGGCAATGTTGTCACTTACGCTAAAATCAAAGCCGACTCCCAGAACTTCACCCCGGTCCTGACCAACATCAAATCTAAAAAACCGGACGTCATCTTCTTTGCCGGTTACTACAGCGACGGTGGTCAATTACGTGCACAACAGAAAGCCCTGGGAATCAAGGCTGACTTCATTGGTGGCGATGCTAATGACAACCCGGACTTTTCAAAACTGGCCGGTTCTTCCGCACAAGGTGCTTACATTATCAACGTTCCATCACCTGATGCCCTCCCCTACGACATTGCTAAGACTTTCATTGCCGATTACCAGAAAACATACGGCATGATGCCACCATCCATCTGGGGTCTGATGAACATTGATGGCATGCGGGCAATCATCCACGCTATGGAGCACAATCAAAGCTTTGACACCAAAAAAGCAGCCGATTATCTCCACAACATGGACAAGCCTCTTGAAGGGATTACCGGTTCAATCTCCTTTGCAAAAGACGGTAACCGTAAAGGCGGCGCTTACGTCGTAAAAGAAATTCAGGCCGATAACAGCTACAAGATTGTTCACGCTCAATAAAACCTGAATCTCGATAAGCACAAAAAAGGGGGCGGGGGAATGCCTGCAAGGCGCTTTCGCCCCCCTTTCTCTGCCTTTCAGACGTCAAAATGGGAGAAAAGTTCCCCTTTTGACCTGTGAACAGCAGACGCAAGAAATGATTCAGATCAAAACGACAGGAGCAGGTTTTCCATGGATATCTTTCTGCAACAATTAGCAAACGGCCTGACCATCGGCAGTATGTTTGCGCTGGTAGCTCTCGGTTACACCATGGTTTACGGTGTTATGAAGCTGATCAACTTCGCCCACGGTGATATGGTCGCCGCCTCGGCTTTTGTCGGGCTGACCATTTACACCCAGGTTCTGGGACAGGCAACATCACTGGTTGCCGTCATCGCCATCTTCCTGCTGGCAGCTGTTGCTATGGCGTGTGTCGGAATTTTGCTGGAGCGGCTCGCCTATCGTCCTCTCCGCGAGGCACCACGTCTCTCAGCCGTTGTTTCAGCATTAGGTGCCAGCTTGGTCATCCAGAACGGCATCATGCTGATATGGGGTCCACAGATGCGGATTTTCCCCGAGTTGGTTCCACAGGTCTACTGGGATTTCGGCGGCGTCGTTATCAGCCTGATTCAGGTGATAATTTTGGTGTTGTCACTGATCCTGATGATTGCTCTCTACCTGTTCGTTGAAAAAACCCGCATGGGTGCAGCCATCCGTGCCAGCGCTATCGATCAGGATGCCGCCCGCCTGATGGGAATCAATGTCAACAACGTCATCGCCCTGATCTTCGTCATCGGCTCTTCTCTTGGGGCTGTCGGTGGTCTGTTTATCGGTCTCTATTATCGCGGCATTACCTTCAATATGGGCTGGCAGTACGGCCTTTACGCCTTCATCGCCGCAATCCTTGGCGGGATTGGCAATATTCCCGGCGCGATGCTCGGTGGAATGTTGCTGGGATTATTTCAGGCATTTATTGCCGGGTACGTCTCAAGTACCTGGGCCGATGCATTTACCTTTATCCTTTTGATCCTCATTTTGATTGTCCGTCCTACCGGGCTTCTCGGTGAGCGGGTTGCGGAGAAAGTCTGATGAAAAATCTAGAACGTTTCGGCTTTCCAGCCTTTATAGTCGTCATGGCGATCCTGCCGAACCTGCTCAATTCGCGCTGGCAGGCGGTCGCCATCACCTTTTTGATTTTTACCGTCGTCGCCCTGTCTCAGGATATTATCTTGGGCAAAGCGGGGATGTTCAATATGGGGCAGGCGCTATTTTTCGGCATGGGTGCCTACATTACAGCGATCCTCAACTCACAATATGGCTGGCCGATGCTGGCAACGATTCCGGTTGCAATCATCCTTCCAGCTATCTTCGGCGTCCTCCTTGCCGGGCCGATTGTCCACCTGCGTGGTGATTACCTGCTAGTCACAACCATCGGCTTTAACATCGTCTTTGTTCAGGTCGTTCAGAACAACCTCGGTGGTGTAACCGGTGGCCCCAACGGGATCTTCGGACTCGATTCGATCAGTATCTTCGGCACACAATTAACCAGTCAAATCTCGGTCTACTACTTTGCTTTTGCTGTTCTCCTGCTGACACTGTTTGTTATGCGGAATCTCGAAAAAAGTAAAGCGGGCCGCGCCCTTCACTACCTGCGCGAAGATCAGTTGGCCGCCGAAAGTATCGGCATCAACACCCGTATTTATAAAATCTTTGCTTTCGCACTCGGAGCAGGGATTGCCGGACTGGCTGGAACCGTCTTTGCCACTCAGTACTCGGCTGTCAGCCCTGAAGCCTTTGAGTTTATCCAGTCGGTCCTGTTCTTCAGTATTGTTCTGGTCGGTGGCTCATCAATTCCCGGAATCCTCATCGGGGTGTTCGTGATGTTCGTCCTCCCCGAAATCTTCCGTGAGTTTGCCACCTGGCGCTTCTTTATTTTTGGTTTTGCAATGATCCTGGCAATGATCCTCCGCCCTCGCGGTATCTGGCCCGCCAGCTTCGGCAAAATTCCCAAGTTCTTGATCAAGGAATCGAACCATGGCGCATAACGAACTGATCCTGACCAACGTCACCAAACGTTTCGGTGGATTGACCGCCGTCGATGACCTCTCTTTTACAGTTAAGGATGGTCAGATTTACGGTATTATCGGACCTAACGGCGCCGGCAAAACCACCGTTTTTAATTGCATCACCGGAATCTACAAATCGGAAGAGGGCTCAGTGAAATGGCGCGGTGAAGAAATTCGCGGGCTGACCCCTTATCAGATTGTTGACCGCGGCATCGTCCGGACATTTCAGACGATTCGCCTCTTCAGTCAGATGTCGGTTGCTGAAAACATCATGAGCGGTCGCCACATTAAGAGCAAACAGACATTGTTCCATGGCATTATCCACACCCCTGCATCACGACGTGATGAGCTGGACAACTGGCACAAAGTTGAAGAGCAACTTGAGTTTTTCAACCTTAGTGAGTTTGCGGCAACTCCGACCGGCTCCCTCCCCTACGGAGTCCAGCGGCGGGTCGAGATGGCCCGTGCGATGGCTGTCGATCCAACCCTGTTGATTCTTGATGAACCGGCAGCGGGACTCAATGACAGCGAAACCATGGGGTTACTCGAAACAATTTTCAAAATCCGCGACAAAGGGGTCACCGTTCTATTGATTGAACACGATATGGATATGGTGATGGAAGTCACCGATTATCTGACGGTCATCAACTTCGGCAAAAAAATCGCCGAGGGGACACCCGAAGAGGTGCAGAAGGATCCTGCGGTTATTGAAGCTTATCTGGGAAGTGAGGATGACGATGAGTAGCGATGTCCTGTTTGAAATAAAAGACCTTGAAGTCTCTTACGGCAGTATCGCTGCCATCAAAGGAATCTCCCTTGAAGTCAAAAAAGGGGAGATCGTCACAATCCTCGGCGCCAACGGTGCCGGGAAAACGACGACAATGCGCACCATCAGCCAACTGCTGAAAGCAAAATCGGGCTCGATCAAGTTCAAGGGGCACGAACTAACCCAGATGCCGGCCCACAAAATTGTCAAACTGGGAATCAGCCAATCTCCCGAGGGACGCCGGGTCTTTGGTATCCTGACTGTTGAAGAAAACCTGATGCTGGGGGCTTTCGTTAAAAGCAAGGTCAATAAAGAGACCCTCGACTGGGTTTATCAACTGTTTCCCCGACTTAAAGAACGCCGCAAGCAATTGGCCGGAACGCTCTCCGGAGGAGAGCAGCAGATGCTCGCCATTGGCCGGTCGCTGATGTGTGACCCCGAAATGCTCCTCCTTGATGAGCCATCACTGGGCCTGGCACCGATCCTGGTCAAAGCGATCTTTGAACAGATTAAGATCATCTCCAACA
>JAMOPE010000297.1 GCA_027064785.1 Geobacteraceae bacterium | reverse complement strand
ATCACCTGTTGATATCAACGTTTTTGGTGGTTATTTCCCCTTCGCAACCCGTTACAGTCTCGATGTTCCGGTTCTGTTCAAGTATTATGGTTTGAATGAAATCTGGCAGGAAGCTTACGATGAAGTCCGTGGTGTTGAGTGGCTTGGTGCTGGTGCCTGGGATCCATTGCATATTTTCAGTAAAGATCCCATCCGCAGTCTTGCTGACATGAAGGGTAAGCGGGTTTTTGGTGTTCCGACGGCTGGAAAATTCCTGTCCCGTTACGGACTGGTCCCGGTCACAATGCCTTGGGATGATATCGAAGTTGCGATTCAGACCGGCGAGCTTGATGGTGTCGCATGGTGTGGATTTACCGAGGCTTACGAGGTTGGCTGGGCCGACGTTTGTAACTATGCTCTGCTGAATAACGTTACTGGTGCATGGTTCGGTTCCTATTTTGCCAACAGCAAGAGCTGGTCAAAAGTTCCGCCGCATCTGCAGGAATTGTTCAAGCTGTCGATGGATAGCTCACATTACTATCGCCAGGTCTGGTACTGGGGTGGTGAAGCGAAACTGCGCGTCGAAGGCAACAAGATGGAATTGACAACAATTCCAGCTGCTGAGTGGGATCAAGTTGTTCGTGATGCTGAAGGTTTCTGGGACGAAATGGCTTCGATCAGCCCGCGTGCTGCTAAGGTTGTCCAGATCTTTAAGGATTACTCTGCTGTTATGCACAAAGCTGGTGTTCCTTATCGTTACAGCTAAGATTTCTTTGAACTCCCCCCTGCTTTTGCAGGGGGGAGATTATTAAAATAGCCGGTGTTTTAAAGCACTTGCTAAATTGATAAAATCGCTCTATACAAACAGAGACGATCATGCAACGGCGTATGATCAAAGCGCGGAATGCTTGCATGGGAATAAATACTTCTTGCAGGCATTTTTTTATGTAAGCCTGCTTCGGTTAAATATATTGCGGAGTCAATAAGGTTGATTGTGTCTGAAGAAAAACAACGGATGATTCAGGAATATGTGCCTGGTAAGCAACTGACGCTGGCACATCTTATTGCGAATCCACAAGATGCAATTTGCCAGAGTTTAGGCCTTGATGAAAAGGTGACCGGGGCAATCGGAATTTTGACGATCACACCGGGTGAAGCGGCGATCATTGCTGCCGATGTTGCAACCAAGGCAGCAGATATTGAAATTGGTTTTCTTGACCGTTTTGGTGGCGCCGTTGTTTTGGTGGGCGATGTTGCCAGCGTTGAGGCGGCGATCTCCAATGTGCTGGAAATGTTTGAGACAGTGCTCCACTTTGCGATCACCGAAATGACTCGTTCGTAGTTGTGAAGAGAATTTTATTGGTCGGCAAGACCGGTAGTGGGAAAACATCACTCCTTCAAAGTTTTCAGGGGCGGGAGGTTGTTTACCGCAAGACTCAGGCTATTACGTTTGATGGGATGTTTGTCGATTCTCCGGGGGAATTTCTCGAAAATCGACGCCTTTTACCGGCACTGCTGACGTCATCGACAAATTGTCAGATTGTTGCTTTGGTTCAGGATGCAACAGGAAAAACCAGCCCATTTTCTCCCGGTTTTGCAGCAATGTTTAATAAGGGAGTGATCGGGATCGTTACAAAAATTGATGAAAAGTTGAGCAACCCTGAGCGGGCGGAAGAGTTTCTCCGTCAAGCGGGAGCAAAAGAAATTTATAAAACCAGTGCTGTCGAGAAAACGGGTCTCGATAGCCTGAAACTTGCTTTTTCCCGGGAAGAGTTGAATGACGTATAAGATTGTCATAGCAGATGATGAGCCGATTACCCGGCTGAATATGTACGAAATACTGGTCGGCGCCGGCTACGATGTTGTCGGTGAGGCAGGGGATGGTTTTG
>JAMOPE010000296.1 GCA_027064785.1 Geobacteraceae bacterium | reverse complement strand
TGAAAATGCCCGGATTGCCCGGGCATTTTTTTTAGTTACCGTAGATGTAACGACCACCGAGATGATAGCTGAAGTTGGCGCGTATCTTGAGCTTATCATGGGGGTAATGTTTGGATAGCGGGCCGAAGGGGGCTGCTCGATACACGGCCTGAATCGCTTCGTAATCAAGGAGATCTGAACCGCTGGTATGAATGACGTCAACATCCAGTAGCTCCCCCTTGCGATTGACAACAATCAATAGCTGGAGTGTCCCTTCTATACCGGCTTGTGCGGCTCTTGTGGGGTAGTTCCAGACCATCTCAATCTGATCATGAAAACGGCGGAAAAATGATACTAACAGATTGTTTTGTAAATTAAGCCAGACGGTATCACCAATTTCGACATCATCCCGTTGTTTCGTTCTGTTCCGCTGCCCGAGAGTCCCCCGGTTAATGCTGTCGAGGGTTTTGGGACTAAGATTGAAGAGATCAGGTGGCGGTTGCTGTGGGGCAACTTCCACTTGCGGTATTTGCTCTTTCTCCGGTGGCTTCATGCTCTTTTTCTTCCCGCTTTTTTTAGGGGGCTCGATTTTCTTTTTTACCGCCTTCTGAGGCGGTTTTTTCTGCACCGGAGAGGGTGCTTGTGGCTGCGGCTTCTTTGGTGGAGCAGGAGGGCTTGGTGGCGTTGGCTTGGCTCTTTGATCACGGACGTCATCACCCTTGGGAGCCTGCTCGCGCTCAACACGCTGGTCCTGATCCGCTTTACGATTAGATTCAACCGGGGAGGTTGGCGGTGTCTGAGCCGGGGGCTGGTCAAGCTCGAATTTCGGTGGTTTTTCCTGCTGGTTTTTTTTGATCGTTTTCGGCTTATCAACCAACTGAACCATCGTTGGTTGCTGTTGAATTGTTTTCTTATCCTGAGGAATCAACGGCAGGAGCACAATGACCAGAATATGGAGTGCGAGAGAGAGGAGAATGCCGATGAGCAGCAGTCTCGGGAATGTCTCTGTTGGGTTTTTTCTCCCAGGTTCAACAAATTTCATAGTTGGTGATTATATCCGGGGTTGGTAACTGCGACCAGCCCGATGAAGGACAAAGTGAAAAAGGATTGACCCCCGGTTTTGCCATTAGGTATAAACATGAAAACTTTTTTCTGAATGAAATTTTCTTCGTAATGACTCGTAATGACGAATATTAACATATTTAGAGGAGGAAAAGATGCATCTTGTTGATCAGATTAAGGCGAAGGCCCGCTCCAATGTACAGACAGTTGTTCTCCCTGAGGGATACGATGACCGGATGGTCGAGGCTGCCGGAAAAATTGTCGCTGATCAACTTGCCCATGTTGTTCTGCTGGGTAACCCCGAGGCATTAATGGCTAAAGCCGATGAGTTGGGGGCCTCCCTTGAGGGTGTGACCCTAGTGGAACCAAAAAGCTCTCCTCTCCTTGAATCCTATGCTGCTGAACTGGTCGAGTTACGGAAGAAAAAAGGTTTGAGCCGTGATGAGGCCGTTGAGATTCTAACCGCTTCTGACAACCTTTATTTTGCCGCAATGATGGTTCGTAAAGGAGATGCTGGTGGTGCTGTCGCAGGGGCTTACAACACGACTGGTGATGTGCTGCGGGCTGCTTTTCAGGTTGTTGGAACCGCTCCCGGGATGAAAACGGTCTCTTCGGTTTTTCTGATGGTAACTAAAACTCCTGAGTTTGGTGAAAATGGAACTCTTTGTTTCGCTGATTGTGCGGTGAATCCCAATCCTGATGCTCAGTCTCTGGCCGAAATTGCTGTGAGTACCGCTGCCAGTTGTAAAAGTTTTCTCGGTGTTGATGCCCGTGTCGCTATGTTGAGTTTTTCAACCAAAGGAAGTGCGAAGCACAGTGACTGTGATAAGGTGCTCAAGGCTCTCGAAATCGCCAAAGAACTTGCTCCTGATCTGGCGATTGATGGTGAGTTGCAGGCTGATGCCGCATTGATCCCGAAGGTCGGTGATAAAAAAGCGCCTGGTTCAACTGTTGCCGGTCGTGCAAATACACTGGTTTTCCCCGATCTTGATTCCGGGAATATCGGTTATAAGCTGGTCGAGAGGCTGGCAGGGGCAGAAGCAGTCGGCCCGATTATTCAGGGATTGGCGAAGCCGGTCAACGATCTTTCACGCGGATGTTCCGTTGATGATATTATCAGCGTGTCAGCAATTACCGCCGTTCAGGCGCAGGGTTAAGTGTGTTCAGAATCTTTACTGCTACGGGCATGAGCAATTATGATTCAGCTCTATAACGTCACAAAAAGATACAGCGGTGAGTCGGCAGCGGTAAAAGATGTGACCCTGCAGATTGATAAGGGTGATTTCATTTATATTACCGGTGCTTCGGGTGCCGGCAAAACGACATTGCTACGGATGCTCTATGCTGCTGAAAAGCCGACGAAAGGGCAGATTCTGATCGACGGGCAGAATATCTCACGGATCAGAAGTCGGCAGGTTCCCTATCTGAGGCGGAAGATCGGTGTCGTTTTTCAGGATTTCAAACTTCTGCAAAGCCGAACAGTTTACGAAAATGTTGCCTTTGCCCTTGAGGCTCAGGGGAAAAAACGTTACGAGGTCAGCAAGAAAGTTTATCAGGCATTAAAAGAGGTAGGGCTTGAACATCGCCTGCAACGGAAACCGCTGGAATTATCAGGGGGGGAGCAGCAACGCATTGCTATCGCCCGGGCTCTCGTGGTCGATCCTCTGATTCTGTTGGCCGATGAGCCAAGTGGTAATCTCGATCAAGAGGTTACATTTGAAATTATGGAGTTGTTTAAACGGGCCAATGCGCGGGGGACAACGGTTCTTCTCGCAACCCACGACCACAGTTTGAATCAACGATTTCCCCGTCGAGTCCTGACGCTGGATAAAGGACTGCTGATCGGTGATCAGCGTCCGGCCGGTATGGTCAGTTGAGTTTCCGACGTTAATCTTTAGTTGAACTGGAGGCACCACAGGTGCTGGATAAAATTCGTTATTTTATAATGCGTGCCCTGCGCAATATGCGTCAGTGGCCGTTTCTTTGTTCGGCATCCATTTTGACGATGGCGGTTGCTCTGGCAACTGTGGCAACCTTCTTTCTTGTGGTTGTGAACATCGAACAACTGGCGCAGCGCTGGACAAAAGAGATCCAGATTGTTGCATATCTTCAAAAAGCACCGGCACAAAAAAATATTGCAGGCTTGACGAAAAACCTCAAAGGTATCCCAGAAGTTGAATCGGTGAAATATGTTTCACCTGCCGAGGCGATGAAGCGTTTTAAAGACCATCTTGGTGAGGATGCCAGTTTGCTCGAAGGAGTCGATCGTGATTTGTTGCCGGCATCGTTTGAACTGGGATTAAAACCTGAATTTCGTAATCAGCAAGGGATGAAGACGGTTATTGAGAAGCTAGAGAATCTTCTTGATGTGGATGATTTACGCTATGGGCAAAAGTGGTTGGAACGCTTCAATGATTTCGCTCGAATGCTTCGGTTTGTCGGTGTTATTCTTGGTGGATTCCTGCTGTTTGCGGCCTTATTTATCGTTTCCAATACGATCAAATTGACATTGTATGCCCGCCGGGACGAGCTGGAAATTATGGCACTCGTTGGCGCAACGATGCGTTTTATTAAGACTCCGTTCCTCCTTGAAGGGGCGATTCAGGGATTACTCGGTGGTCTGGTTTCTCTCGCTTTTCTTGCGTCATCCTTTGTTTTTATTCTTTCGCGCAGTATTGACTCTTTCTGGCTGGCCCCAACTGATTTTGAGTTGGTCTTCCTGACACCGCAACAGCAGATTTTGCTGGTTGTGGCAGGTGTTCTCCTCGGGATTCTTGGAAGCCTCTCTTCATTGCGTCGGTTTGTTCGTATCTAGGATGGGAACCATTGTGCGTATAGGCCGCCTGGCCCAATTATCCTCTTTATTATTGATTGTCACCGCCCTGGTTCTTTGCTGTGGGCAGTCGTGTTGGGCCAGTGTTACGGAAAGTCGCTCTCAGCTTGAAAAAATTCAATCCCGAATTGAGCGTGCCGAGAAGGATTTAAAGCATAAAAAGAAATCAGAACTCAATCTCAGCCGTGAATTAGCATTAATTCGCAGAACTCTTAAAAATGTTGATAGCCGGATTCGAGAATTAAAGAAAGAGGTCGCCGGTTTACAGAAAGAGACAAGTCGACAGCAATTACGCGTCGCCAGTAGTCGTAAAAAAGTCAACAAAGTCATGGCGCAATTAAAAAAGCGCTTGGTTGCCCTGTACAAAGAAGGTGATGTTGGCCCCCTGAAGATTCTTTTTTCGGCTGACTCTGCAACAGAGATGGTACAGCAGTATCATTATCTGTCGCGCGTGTTGGAACACGATAAAGAGTTGCTTGCCGATTACCGACAGGTTATTGAAGCTCAACAACAGCAGTTAGATAAACTGACCAAGATTAAACAGAAAAAAAGTGCGTTGCTTGACAAAGAGAAACAGCAGCGACAACTTGCAGATAAAGGTCGTCGTTTGCAGGCACGACTACTGAAAAAAGCCCGTTCAGAAAAAATTAAATTGTCGAACGAACTGGCCCAGCTAAAGGCAAATGAAATCCGCTTGAAGAAGCTGATTTCACGACTTGAAAAACCGCTAGAAAATATTTCCGGTCCGGGGGCCGGCAACTTTGCTGTTGGTCGGGGGAAGTTGGCTTGGCCGGTTAAAGGGCGGGTTGTTATCGGCTTTGGTAAACAGAAGGATAAAAAGCTCGGGACCTATTACGAAAGTAATGGAATTGAGATAGCGACTCCTCCCGGAAGCTCAGTTCATGCTGTTGCTGCCGGTAAAGTTGTTTTTGCCGATTATTTCAAAGGTTATGGTAACCTCTTTATTCTCAGCCATCCGGGTGGTTATCATACCCTTTATGCTCAGCTTGATCAGATGGTGAAAGAACTGGGCGATCAGGTTTCTGCCGGAGATCTACTTGGCAAAAGTGGCCTGGCCGGTCGAGACAGTATTTATTTTGAAATTCGCTCTAAAGGTTCGCCTGTTAATCCCTTGGCGTGGTTGAAACGGCGTTAATTGAGAGGTTTTATGCCAGCACCAGTGAAAAAAATATGTTTACTGTTGGTTCTGCTTGGTTGTTGCTTGACCGTGTTTTCTGTCGACTCCTTTGCGAATGAAGAGAATGATTATAAAAAAATAGAACTTTTTACTGATGTTCTGTCGTTGATCCGTAGCAGTTATGTTGAAGACGTTGACATGGATCGGCTTATCTATGGTGCCATTCGTGGCATGCTCGGAACCCTTGATCCTCACAGCAGTTTTTTGTCACCTGAGATGTATCGGGACATGCAGGAAGAGACTCACGGTGAGTTCAGTGGCCTCGGCATCGAAATTGCCGTTAAAAATGGTTCTTTAATCGTTGTCTCTCCCATTGAAGATACCCCTGCTTTTCTTGCCGGGGTTAAGGCGGGAGATGAGATTGTTAAAATTAACGGTCTGTTGACACGTGATCTTGATATTGTTGAAGCAACCCGTATGATGCGTGGCCCTGCTGGAGAAGAGATTACGATCTCGGTGAAGCGAGCCAATGCTGATCAATTAATTGATTTCACAATTGTGCGTGACATTATTCGCGTACAAAGCGTCAAGAGCGAGTTGCTGCGTGATAAATATGGTTATGTGAGAATCTCTCAATTTCAGGATCGCACTTCCAGTGATTTAAAGGTCCATTTGAAAGAATTGCATCAGCAGGCGGAAACTTTAAACGGGGTCATCCTTGATTTACGTAATAACCCCGGTGGTCTGCTCGATCAAGCCATTGGTGTTGCTGATCTGTTCCTCGATGAGGGATTGATTGTTTATACCGAGGGGAGAGATGTTGAATCCCAGTCCCGGTTTTCTGCTCAAGCCGAGGGGACAGAACCGGCTTATCCGTTAGTTGTTCTCATTGACGGTGGCAGTGCCAGTGCTGCGGAGATCGTTGCAGGGGCGTTACAGGATCATGATCGGGCAATTGTTCTTGGAGAGCAGAGCTTCGGTAAGGGGTCGGTACAGACGATCGTCCCTCTGGGTGATGATTCTGGATTGCGTTTGACGACTGCCCGCTATTTTACTCCATCGGGTCGCTCGATTCAGGCACTGGGGATTCATCCTGACATCATTGTTCCTGCACGGGTTATTGCCCCCGCAGCAGACAAAAGAGAACGATTACGTGAGCGTGATTTGGAGAACCATTTCAAATCTGTCAATGAAAAGAAAAATAGTGATAAAGATTCGGCATCGAAGATGTCAAACGATGCTGTCAATGGGGATAATCAACTGCAGCGTGCCCTTGATCTGCTGAAAGGATTGAAAATTCTTCAGCGACAGCAGCAGGCAGCATAGTGAAAGATATTTTGTTACATGACAGCTAAGAAGAAAAAAACAGCAAAAAAGACCCCCCGTAAAGCGGCTGGGAAAATCCGTAAGACCAAGAAACCACTGAGTCAGAATATGCGTATTCTGCTGGCTTCGGTGTTTTTACTCGGCTTTGTCGTTGTTTGTCTGATTGCTCTAGTGAACCTTCGCGATACTGTTCTCGGTGATGAAGACAATACCGCAGTGAAAGAAGGTTTTGCCTATGAGGAACCCGCTGATCAGATGGAAACATCACGGGTTTATAGTTATGACGATATCCTCGGATTGATTGATAATCAGTTGATTAATGGTCCCGACTCGATGGGCTGGCGAAAGTTGCCTGACCGTGATGGTGTGCAGGTCAGAAAAATCTTTGGCGATTTCCCTTCAAAGCCGTTTCTTGCCGAGCTTGCAACTCATATTCAACAGACGGGCAGTCCAGCCGAACTGAAGGTGAGCCGAAAAAAAGGGCTCATCCATTTATATTGGGATGGAAAACTGCACCTCGAAATGCAGTATCAGATTCCTGCTGTTACCGAAACGACCGGGGCGAAAATTGCTATCATCATGGATGATATGGGGGGATCACTAAAGACACTGCGCAAATTACTGGGACTCGATATTATTATTACCCCGTCCATCCTCCCGGGAACCAGCCGGGCGATTCCGGCAACGGTGCTGTTACAGAAAGCAGGACGTGAGTATATGATTCACATGCCGATGCAACCGCGCAGTTACCCACGGACAAATCCTGGAGATAATGCTTTGCTTCTCGGACAGTCTCCGGAGGAGGTTCAAAGACTGGTGATGTCTTATTTGACTGGAGTTCCGGGTGCTGTCGGGGGCAACAACCACATGGGATCACGTTATACTGAGGATTCCGCTGCGATGCAGAGAGTTTTAAAAATCCTGAAAAAGCATGACTTGTTTTTTATTGATAGCCGGACGATTGGCGACTCGGTTGCTTTTTCAGAGGCTCGGAAGATGGGGGTGAAGACTGCAACCCGCAATATCTTCCTCGATAATACCGAAGACGTTACTTATATCCGCAGTCAGATTCGTAAAATGGTTCGTCTTGCCGGGGATAATCGTGAAATTATCGCGATCTGCCATCCCTATAAACAGACTCTGGAGGCATTTCGTCTGGAACAGGACTGGCTGCAGCAGCAATCGGTTTCTTTTGTCTCTGCATCGGAGTTAGTTCATCTTTATTGAGTTTCGGCTGTTGCTGCTTCAAGTTGTAAATCGATCTGCACGCGATCGAAGATGGTTTTCCACTCCAGATAATTATGGTGGTGCAGCATTTTAAGGGGCTGGTTCCCTGCGGGACGAAGCAACAAGCATTGTTGACGACTTGTTGACTCCTGATCGATCAATTCAAATATATTTAATACTCCGGGTTTACCACGCATCTGAAAGCGTTTGTGCTTTTTTACGCTGCGCTGTCGACCCGAAATTTTTTCTCCCTGTGGATCGAGACGAAACAGGGCTATCTGTACACGTTGTTCGTCGATGGGTGTTTTCTGTAACAACAGTAGTGTCGATCCTGTTGAATCAAGTAGAATCTCCTGCAGCAATTTTTTTGGATCTTTTCCACTCAATTCCGGATAACAATCAGTCAGCAACATATCAAATAGACAGTTTTCTTCGATAAAACCACTTAATTGACCTGATTCATTTTCGACAAACCAGGCATTTGGCCAAACCCCTGTTTCTGGATGTGAGATCCCGCAAGCCAGACAGGTTGGATGAATCTTCTCAACTCGAGTGTTGTATCCTTTGAGGAATGATTCCTGTTGCTCGTAAAGGTCGTTAGCGACTTCATTGAGTCGTGTCGGCCCCTGTTCGAGGTAGTCGAGATAGACCTGACGTGCCAGATGGGTCAGCTGCAGGTGAACATCGGTCTGGCGTCCGTGGGTAATGACCGGATAAATTTTTCCTTCCGGATTGGTACTTAATGATTCAACCTTTGGACTCTTGGCGATAAACCCGTCAAAACAACGGTATCCCCGATTGATCGCATATGCTTTTAATAGCTGATAAGAATTACGGAACGGTCCGTCAAAGTGGATGCGAGTATCAATCAGGCAGGGGAGAAGCTTCAGGACCGCTTTGGGGCGTTGTTGTTGCTGAAGGAATGATGCAAGGTTACGGCAGTTTTCGAGCGATGGAGCATCTTTAATTGGAACAATCACCCGATCAGCGGTGTAGAGAGCGTTGCGGGTGTAAATATCGAGAGTCGGGCTGGTGTCAATAATGACAATTCCCTGCAATGCCGATTGACTGATAATGCGGGCAAGGTGGTCGATTCCCTGAACCTGATTTTGGGTTTCAAATAAAGTTCGACTTGACGGGATGTAATTAACACCGTATTGACCATCACGTACAAGTTCAACAGGATTGACCCCGGTGAATACCTCACCGATGTGGTGATTTTCGACAACTTTTGTAAAGCGAAACATTTGATCGACGGTGAAGTGGTTGTCGAAGCTGAAGAGGGTCACCGGCAGATCTTCCGCCAGTGCTCTTAGGTAAATCGCCAGATTGGTTGCCAGGGTGGTTTTCCCAACCCCCCCTTTTTCGCTGGCAATTGTAATAATATAGGAGCGTGCCATGCCTATCCCCAGTAAATATTTAAAATTATTAACTATTTATAGGTGATTCTATCTTCTCTGTCAATCTCGAACGAAGATCGATATAATACCCCACTTTTTACTCAGAAGGTGTGAGGGATCAATGGATACATCCGCAGTTGTTTCAGTTTCAACACTGGTTCAGTTACTTCAGGAACTGGTCGAGGACAATTTTGTCGAAGTGTTGGTGCAGGGTGAACTGAGTAATGTGTCACAGGCTGGCTCCGGGCACTATTACTTCACCTTGAAAGACAAAAGCTCACAAATTAAATGTGCAATGTTTCGTAGCCATGCGAGAGCCCTTCGTTTTAAGCCGGGTGATGGGTTGGCTGTGATCTGTCGCGGTCGGGTATCAATTTATTCGCAACGCGGTGATTTGCAACTTCTGGTTGAAGGGATCGAACCCGAGGGAGTTGGTCAGCTCCAACTGGCATTTGATCAGTTAAAAGTTAAACTGGAGGCAGAAGGATTATTTCAGCCACACAAGAAAAAGACTCTCCCTGCATATCCCAGAACCATCGGGGTTGTGACTTCGCCAACGGGTGCGGCTATTCGGGATATTCTGCAGGTTTTAGAGAGGCGTTCGGCTGGTGTGCAGGTTTTGCTTGCCGCAACACGGGTTCAGGGTGAGGGGGCTGCCGCTGAAATTGCTGCAGCCATTTCTCTGCTTAATCAGGAAGGGAGTGCTGATGTTCTGATTGTCGGGCGTGGCGGCGGTTCAAGGGAAGATCTCTGGGCTTTTAACGAAGAGATTGTCGCCCGGGCAATTGCTGCATCGGACATTCCGATTATTTCTGCGGTTGGGCACGAGGTTGATATTTCTATCTCTGATCTGGTCGCCGATCTGCGCGCTCCAACCCCGAGTGCGGCTGCCGAACTTGTTGTACAGAACCGCCTTGAACTTGAGCGGCATCTCGATCAGCTGACGCTGCGGTTGGCCGCACAGATAAATTCTCGATTGGCGTTGTTGAAAAGCCGTCTGTCCGGCCTCGA
>JAMOPE010000295.1 GCA_027064785.1 Geobacteraceae bacterium | reverse complement strand
CGCACCAGCTCTATTCAAAGTTATCGACGAAGTCGGTTACGAAACACCTTCGCCCATCCAGGCGCAAAGTATTCCTCCACTGCTTGAGGGACGTGACCTGCTCGGTCAGGCTCAAACCGGAACCGGAAAAACAGCGGCCTTTTCGCTACCCCTGCTCAGCCGCCTCAATCCAAAGCTGAAAGCACCACAAATTCTGGTTTTGACACCAACCCGTGAGTTAGCTCTCCAGGTTGCTGAAGCGATGCAGACCTATGCCCGTCATCTCAAGGGATTTCAGGTGTTGCCGGTTTATGGTGGTCAGAACATGGGACAGCAGTTGCGGCAATTACAGCGTGGTGTGCAAGCAGTTGTCGGGACTCCCGGTCGGATTCAGGATCACCTGCGACGTGGAACTTTGAAACTCGATAAGCTTAGTTGTGTTGTCGTTGATGAAGCTGATGAAATGTTGAAAATGGGTTTTATCGATGACGTGGAGCAGATTCTTGACTATGCACCCGAAGAACGACAAACCGCTCTTTTTTCAGCAACCATGCCAAAAGAAGTTTTAAGTGTCGCCCGTAAGCATTTAAAAGACCCGGTCGAAATCAGAATCAAAAGTAAAACATCAACTGTTGAGAAAATTTCACAGCATTTCTGGCAGGTCAAAGGGCTACATAAACTCGACGCTCTGACACGGATTCTTGAAGCAGAAGAGATCGATGGGATGTTGATCTTTGTCCGCACCAAGGTTGCAACCGTTGAACTGGCTGAGAAGCTGGAAGCACGGGGATTTTCCAGTGCCGCATTAAATGGTGACATGACCCAGATGCTGCGTGAGAAAACTGTCGACAGCTTGAAAAAAGGGACTCTTGATATTGTCGTTGCTACTGATGTTGCTGCCCGTGGACTCGATGTCAAACGGATCAGCCATGTTGTCAACTACGATATCCCTTACGATACCGAAGCCTATATCCACCGGATTGGTCGAACCGGGCGGGCCGGACGTGAAGGAAAAGCGATCCTGTTTGTTGCACCGCGTGAAAGACGGATGCTGGCAGCTATTGAACGGGCAACCCGTCAACCGATCAAAGCTATGGCACTTCCAAGTCGCAAGGACATTACCAATCGGCGGGTGAGTCAGTTTAAAGAGCAAATCACCGCAGCGATGGAATCTCAGGAGCTGGAATTCTTTGAGGAGCTCATCGATCAATATCAAAGCGAATACGATATTGGGCACCGCAAGATAGCGGCAACCCTTGCTTACCTGCTGCAAAAAGAACGCCCTCTCAATCCGGATGAAGCCTTTGTTGATGAAGTTCGTGAAGAACGCCCGGAAAGACCGAGCCGCCCCGGCAGAGAGCGCAAAACCAGTGACGATAACATGCAGACCTTCCGAGTTGAAGTTGGTCGCAGACACGGTGTTGAGCCGGGCAATTTGGTTGGAGCCATCAGCAACGAAGGAAAGATTAACAGCCGTGATATCGGCAAGATCAAATTATTTGATCAGTTCAGCCTGATCGATCTGCCAAAAGATCTCCATCCCGATACCCTTCATAAACTGAAAGGGGTCTGGGTGTGTGACGAGCAACTGCAAATCAGCCCCGACAGTGGATCACATAATTCGGGGGGCAACGATTTTTCTAAACGAAAACGTTTTGGCAAAGGCAAAAAGCCATCCGATAAATATAAAGCCCGCGCTGCGAAACCACCATCTCAGCGTCGCGGTCGCCCAAAAAAATAATGACTCGGGATTCAAAGAATGGATAAGTGGCTGAAATTACAGAACGGTAGTGATATCCGTGGTGTAGCACTCGAAGGCGTTGCAGGGCAACCTATCACTCTCCACGATCCAGTCGTCCGCTCAATCGGCTGTGCCTTTGCCCAATGGTTGGCACAGC
>JAMOPE010000294.1 GCA_027064785.1 Geobacteraceae bacterium | reverse complement strand
TCATCCGCCCTGTCGGGCACCTTCTCCCCAATGGAGAAGGAAACAATGAGTAGCAACTGAAAGTCTTGGACTAAAGTCCATGGTTTTCACCAGCGTGATGGGACAATAAAAATGGAGAGTCACTTCGACTCTCCATTTCAATTCCAACTGACACACAATAAGCAATGCTAGCTGAGGATGAAATTGCGCCCCCGCTCTATCAACTCAGCGAGTGCAGCCGACGTTCCTGCTTCAGCGTACAATCGAACCACCGGTTCGGTTCCTGATTTTCTGAACAGTAACCACGATCCATCATCGAGGAGATACTTATTCCCATCAATGCGGATAATCTTTTCAATCTTGCGGTGACCGATTGCAGCTGGTGGGTTCGTAAATTTACCATCCAGTGCCGCTTCAAGTTCCGGTGACAAGTGAATATTGATCCGTTTTGTGTATATTTCCCCCACTCGGCTATAGAGATCGGCTAAAAGCTCCTGAAGTGATTTCTTTTCGACCGCAACCATTTCTGCAACCAGCAGACAGGCGAGAATACCGTCCTTCTCCGGGACATGCCCTTTAATAGTCAACCCGGCGCTCTCTTCACCACCGATCAGTATCTTGTCCTCACTGATATATTCCCCGATAAATTTAAAGCCGACCGGTGTTTCCAGCACGCTGACGCCGTGATGTCTGGCTACAGCATCAATAAGCTGAGATGTCGCAACACTACGGGCAGCATCACCACGCAACCCTTTCCGACGAATCATGTAATCAAACAGCAATGCCAGAATGTAGTTCGGCTCAATATAAGTCCCGTCACTGTCAATAATCCCGAAACGGTCAGCGTCTCCGTCGGTCGCTAACCCTAAAACGATCGAGTCATCACTGTGGACCAGTCCGATAAAATCTTGAATATATTCGGCCGCCGGTTCCGGTGGTTTTCCACCAAAATAGGGGTCAGAATGGTCATTGATCTTAACAACTTTCACTCCAGACTCTTCAAGGATTCGATCAAGATACCCGCGACCAGAACCGTAAAGCGGGTTGACTGCAACGGTCATCCCCGATTCTGCAATCTTAGCAAAATCGATTAATCCTTTTAAGGTCTGAAAGTAGTCGGGTCGCGGATCAATTTCTTCAAACAATCCCTCTTTTTCAGCCTTTTGAAGATCGATTTCTTTATAAACAATTTTTCCCTGCAGTGCATTTGCCCGATTTTCAATATCATCGGTTGTCTCGGGCAACGCCGGGCCGCCCCAGGCCGGAGAAAACTTGATACCACTGTAATTATAGGGATTATGGCTGGCAGTAAAATTAATTGCTCCGGCAGCTTTGCGCCGTAACAATTCGTGTGCAATAACCGGTGTTGGTGTATCACGATCACAGAAGTAACTCTTGATCCCCGCTCCGGCCAGGATACGACATGTTTCCCGGGCAAAATCGCCCCCCATGAAACGGGCATCATAGCCAACAACAACGCCGTCATCAGCCAACCCTTCAGCATGAAGATAATCGGCAATGGCCTGAGTTAAAACCCGGACATTCTCAAGGGTAAAATCTTCACACAGAATGGCCCGCCAACCTGAAGTCCCAAATTTAATATGTGACATAATGTCCTCCTCATAGATTTAATGATTCTACCCCCAGTCGACAGTGTTCTCAAGCCGTTTTACCGTAAATACAATAAAAAAGCCGATCACACTTTGTGACCGGCTTCCATATCAAAAATAGAATATAAACGCCTTATTTCAGTTCAATCCCGGCATCGGCTGCAGCTTCAGCAGCATGACGAACATAAATAGCAGCGACCTTGTCATTTTCACCCATGCCATGCAGATAGGGCTCTACGGTGATTCCTTCCTTTACCAGCATCGATTTCCAGGAATCCTCTTCCGGTCCGGC
>JAMOPE010000293.1 GCA_027064785.1 Geobacteraceae bacterium | reverse complement strand
TCTCCCGTGGCACTGATTTGGAAAAACTGACTGCCGATGGTCTGTGTGGATTTCTTGCTAAACCGTACACCGCTGTTGTGCTGAGTAAGATTATTGCTGATGCTCTTGCGGACGACTCAAATAGCTGACACGCATAACCGGTTCTCTGTTGTTTTAATAAAGCTTGCGTTTTGAAAATGTCGAACCAAGCACATTGAATGTGTTTTCAACAATAAACAACGCATGGTCATCGGTCGTAAAGACGATTTCTTCAAGGCGTTTGAGTTGTATGTCGTTGATAACAACCATTAAGACGGTTTTTTTCTGCCCGTGGTAGGCTCCGGTTGCCGGTAGCATCGTCATGCCGATTTTTAGATGACTCATCACTTCATCGGCAATTTCACGCGGTTTTTCCGAAATAATAAAAGCCATTTTTCTTTGACTGAACATCGACAGGGTGTAGTTGATTGCCTGGGCCGCAATAAATACGGCTATAATTGAGGCGATGATCAGGTCGGAATCCATGAAGAAAAAACAGGTTGAATAAAGAAGCAGGTTGAAGGTGAAAGAAAATTTACCGATACCGAAGTTGTACTTCTGGTTCAGGATAATCGCCAGAACGTCGGCTCCCCCGTTCGATCCGAGGGAGCGCAAAACAATCCCGCTTCCAAGCCCGAACAGAGCACCGAAAGCAATGGCAGCATAGAGTTGATTCTCAATATGTATCTGGATGTGAATGACCTGATAGAGCAACGATACGGTTGTCATTGCCAGGGCGCTGTACCAGAGAAAACGGCGTGAAACAAATAGATAACCGAGAACGAACATTGGAATGTTCAGAATCAGATAGAGCAGCCCGGGATTAAGCCACCCGGTTGAATAAAATATCAGTGAGGATATGCCGAAAAGCCCGCCGGGAATAAAGTGATGCTGCGCGGCAATCCCCTGAAGGACAATAACCTGAATCAACGAGCCAAAGATAATCAGTCCGCAGTTCCAGAGAACTGAGTAGCCAAATTTCTTCTGGTTATCTGGGGAAGTACTGCTCATAGTAATCCAACGATTTTTTCAGCAATTCCTGTGTAGCTGGCTGGAACCATTTCCAATAAACGCTTTTTATCTGCAGGGTTAATATCTAATCTCTCAACAAACTCTTGAATAGTTTTCTGACCAATTTTCTGTCCGCGAGTGAGTTCTTTCAGCTTTTCGTATGGTTTTTCAATTCCCGCTTTACGCATCACTGTCTGGATTGGCTCAGCCATAATTTCCCAGGCATTGTCCAGGTCTTTAGCGAGGTTCTGCTCGTTGAGTTTCAGCTTACCCAGCCCTTTCAGTGTTGATTTGTAGGCGATCATGCTGTATCCGAACCCGACACCCATATTGCGTAGCACGGTAGAATCGGTCAAATCACGTTGCAGTCGTGAAATTGGGAGTTTGGTTGACAGATGATGGTAGATGGCATTCGCCAGCCCGCAATTTCCTTCTGAATTTTCGAAGTCGATCGGATTAACCTTGTGGGGCATAGTCGATGATCCAACTTCGCCTTTAACCGTTTTCTGGCCAAAATATCCCATGGAGATATAGGTCCAGATGTCGCGATTGACATCGAGGAGAATGGTATTCCAGCGTGCCAGAGTATCAAACAGCTCAGACATGTAATCGTGAGGTTCAATCTGAGTTGTGAACAGGTTCTGGGTCAGACCCAGTTCATTTTCAATAACGTTTTTTGTCAGGGCAATCCAGTCGACATCGGGATAAGCTGAGAGGTGGGCGTTGAAATGACCGACTGCACCGTTAAGCTTTCCGAGCAGCTCAATTGTTTCAACTTTCTGACTCTGCTTTTGCAGGCGTTGAGCGAACACTGCCAGTTCTTTACCGATGGTTGTCGGAGATGCTGTCTGACCATGAGTCCGGGCAAGCA
>JAMOPE010000292.1 GCA_027064785.1 Geobacteraceae bacterium | reverse complement strand
TGCACCATACTTCATTGGGGCACGCTATCAACTTGCGGAATTGTTTTTGCGTGAAAACTCTATCGATAAAGCCAAAGAACAGCTTCAGACAATTGTCGATTATGCTCCGACCTCAGATGTTGGGCGTAATGCGGAAGTTCTTTTGAAATCACTTTCCAAATAATCTGCTTTCACACTCTATTTAGCCGTTGAAAATATGCACTGATCTTTCATTAAAGCATGCGAGATCAGTGCGTTAGAGTTTCTTCTCAATGCTTGACAGATCACAGGACGCTGCTACACTTAAAGCAGATTCGGTGGTCTTGTTTTTTCCCTCTTGTTTTTCTTTTTTTACCATCGCTTCTATTGTTTTTCACTGCCCATTACAGGAGTCGTAATGGAACGAGTTTTGATCGTTGACGATGAAGAGAACACCCGGATTGGACTAAGCAAGCTGCTCAGCCAAAATGGTTATCAGACACAAGCTGCTGCAGACGGGTTGGAAGCGTTGGCATGCCTCGGTCAGGAAAATATTGATCTGGTGATTACCGATATCAGTATGCCGGGGATGAATGGTCTCGATTTCCTTTATGAGCTAAGAAAGCTCTACCCCGGAGTAAAAGTTGTGATGATGACGGCCTACGGCGGGGTCGACTCGTACCTCAACTCTATGAACCTTGGGGCGTTCGATTATTTGAATAAGCCGGTTAAATTACGTGATTTAATCGCGATACTTGAGCGTATATTTACGTCTGAGAGCACTGTAACTCAGTAATTCCATCGTAACAGGAGGTGACTATGAATCCTTTTTCGACTGTTCTGGTTGCTGTTGATTTTTCTGATAGCTCGGATAATGCATTTAAAATGGCCTTGGCTATGGCGAAAAGTTTTTCTGCCCGACTTATCATCCTCCATGTGATTAACGAACCGGTTGATCTACGCGGCTTTTATGTCCCTCACCTCTCTTTTGAACGCCTTGAAAACGAGATTGAAGAGGGAGCACAAAATATGATGAAGAGTTTCTGCCACAATCAACTTGCCGATTTTGATAACTATGAATCTATGATTGTTTTAGGCCTTCCTTATGAAGAAATCATTACCCAGGCTGAAAAAGTCGCTGCTGATCTGGTTGTGATTGGAACACACGGTCGAACCGGTTTAGATCATGTTCTGTTTGGCAGTACCGCTGAAAAAGTTGTCCGTAAATCGAAAATTCCTGTTTTGACTGTCAGGCTTGAAGAGTAAAGGCCTGTCACGATAATTCGGATAAAAAAAGCAGCCGGCCGGCTGCTTTTTTTATGACGATTGTTTTGCCTGTTGTGTCTCAGATTGATATAGTCGTACCGATTTCCTATTCTCAGTTATTTACAATAAAGGGTGCCGCATGTCTGACGGGCAGAGCTGCTTTGCCGGTGAAAAAATTCTGGTTGTTGACGATGATGATGTCATTGTCAAGCTGACTGTTTTGCTGTTGAAAAAATGGGGGTTTGATACTGCCTCGGCAAGTAACGGTGAAGAGTGTCTGGCGATGGTTCAAAAGCAGCATCCGGCACTGGTACTGCTCGATTATATGATGCCGGTGATGAACGGGATCGATGCTTTAAAGTTGATTCGTCATCGCTACCCGGACACTTATGTCATCATGTTTACCGGTAAAGGGAGTGAAGAGGTCGCGGTTGAAATAATGAAAGCCGGGGCTGCCGATTATCTGCGCAAACCTTTTGTGAACGGAACTCTGCAGAAACGGATAGAAAAGGTTCTCTTCGCCCGTAAAGTCGCGATCGAAAACCGTGAATTACTCCACGAACGTGAATTGTTGCAACATGAAATAAAGCTGTGGAATGAAAAGCTGGAACAACGGGTTCGGGAAAAAAGTAATGAACTTGAGCTCGCCCATAAAGAGATCCTCCAGTCCGAAAAACT
>JAMOPE010000291.1 GCA_027064785.1 Geobacteraceae bacterium | reverse complement strand
GGGAAACAGATCGACCATCACCTGCTGCTGGCGCACCGATTCGTGCATTTTTTTGTCGTAGGGAATACAACCGAGATAATCGAGGAAAATATCGAGATAACGTCCCGAAACCATCGTCAGTTTCTCAAAAACATCGAGACCTTCATCGGCCGAACGAACCGAGTTAACCGCCAGCAGAAACCGTTTTTGATGGTATTGAGTCGACAGCAGTTTCATCAGTGCGTAGGCATCGGTAATTGCTGTCGGTTCCGGGGTTGTGACAACCAGAATATCCTGAGCGGCAACATTGAAATAGGTGACGTTATCGGAGATCCCTGCTTCGGTATCGATCAGGACAACATCAAAATGTTCTTCAAGGGCGTCAAGAGAATCGATCAGCCGCATCTTCAGCTGGCCATCAAGCCGGGTATACTGTTGAACACCTGAACCGGCGGGGAGAATTTTCACTCCGTGAGGTCCTTCAACCATCACCTCTTCAAGAGTGCGTTCGCCATTAAAGAAATGGTTAAGGTTGTAGGCGGGAGACAATCCCAATACGACATCAACATTCGCCAGACCAAGGTCGGCATCGATAATCAGAACGTTTTTCCCCTGTTTTGCCAGAGAGATCGCGACATTGGAGACGACTGCAGTTTTTCCGACACCGCCTTTACCGCTGGTGATCGAGAGAACCCGGGTCGTTGGCATATTCAATTCAGCAGACGAGGCATCCAGCTGCTCGTGCATATTTCTCAGCGTCCCTGCCTGATCGGTTGCAACTGTCATCATACTGCCATCCTCCGTGTTTCGTTTGTTGTTCCCATCACCAGTTCAGCGACCAGTTTGGATTCAGCCCGTAACAGATCTTCGGGAACCTGCTGACCATTGGTCAGATAAGCGAGGGGCAAATTGCTGCGTAGCGGAATGTTGATCAGTGTTCCACAACGGTCCGTTTCATCCAGTTTGGTAAAAATCAGTCGTGAGAGTGGAATCGGGCTGAAGGATTCCAGAGTCTTCTGTTGCAGACGCTCTTCGGTTGGAGCAGCCAGAACCAGACAGTTTTCAACTCCCGAACCTTCACCGAGAAACTGGTTCAACTCATCAATCCGTGCCTGATCGCGGGGGCTGCGACCGGCGGTATCGATAAGGATCAGATCTTTGTCGCGGTGACGGCGGAAGGCCTCCTGAAGTTGCTCGGGATTCAGAACAACCTCAACGGGAAGTCCCATAATTTCGCCATACACCTTCAACTGTTCAACCGCAGCAATCCGGTAGGTATCGATCGTCACCAGAGCGACTCTCGCTCCACTCTGGGTCATCGCTTCGGCCGCCAGCTTGGCGATGGTTGTCGTTTTTCCAACACCCGTTGTTCCAATCAGTGAAATCCGTTTTTGTGGATCACCTGGAGCCCAGAGCGGCCCGGTGGTCTGCACCAGATTTGAAATTGTTCCGGTCAGAAACGCCTGACACTGGTCGGGCTCCTGACGTTGCCGCTCGTTCATCTGCGGGGCAGCAAAGCGGGCGATGGTTGCTGCCGCCTCGCGATCAATCCCGCGTTCAACCAATAAATCCAGCAGTTGTTCCAATGTCTGATCGGTCGGTGTTTTCAACTGAGCAATCGCGGCAGGTTGAGTTGCTGCCACCTGCTGTGGCTGAACCGGAAAAGCTGCCGGTGGTTCAAAACCCGTCATCTGCTGTGCCCGGGTCAACTGTTCCATCAGCTCTTTCAATTGATTAATTTCAGCCTGCAGTTGATTAACATTCTGTGCTTCAAGTTGTGAGCGAAGCTGGCGAATTTCATCCTCTAAAGGATTGCCCTTAACCTCAACCCGCTGTGACCTTGCACCGCGCGATAAAGAAACCTGCTCATCTTCAAGGGTCTCAACCCGCTGGCTGTAAGCAGTGGGAACCCGGCCGATATTT
>JAMOPE010000290.1 GCA_027064785.1 Geobacteraceae bacterium | reverse complement strand
CCAGCGATTATTGAGGATTCCTTCCATTGTTGCCATGTTTTCTCCGTCAAGACTGAATTCTGACAGGGTGATGTCAAGCTTTTGGCTTAATCATTTCCTGGATGAATTCATTTTGAAAAATAAATTTATATTTTAATTTTCAAGTAGTTAACTCTTCTTCAAGCTGTAAACATAGGCCAGCAATTCAGCCACAGCAGTAAACATTTCTTCGGGGATTTCGTCTCCCACCTCTTGCTTGTACAAGGCCCGTGCCACCGGCTTGTTTTCAACGATAGGAACCTGATGTTTTTTAGCAATTTCCCGGATTCTGAAGGCGAGGTGATCGGCCCCTTTAGCAACAATCTGCGGGGCGTCCATCTCATCCCGCTTATAGGCAATGGCGACCGACAGGTGGGTCGGGTTGGTCACGATAACATCGGCCGTCGGGATTTCAGCCATCATCCGCTTACGTGCCATCTCCTGCTGGACCGAACGAACCCGGGCTTTCAGCTGCGGATCACCCTCGGTCTCCTTGAATTCCTCTTTGACCTCCTGTTTGGTCATCTTCATCTTCTGTTCCATTTCAAAGCGCGAGAACATGAAGTCAATCACGGCCAGGGCAATCATGATGCCGCAGGTTTTTGCCAGAACCAGAAACGCAACATTGCCAAGGAAAATCAGGGTTTGGTTCAAATCGAGAAGAGACAGGGTGAGAGCGGTATCAAATTCATTGGCAACAGTTCGGTAGGCGACAAAGCCAATCAGGGAAATTTTTGCCAGCGACTTGACCAGTTCGACAGCTGAACGTTTAGAAACAAACTTCGCCATTCCCTTGATCGGGTCAAACTTACTGAGGTCGGGTTGAAAAACCTTGGTTGAAAACAGCGGACCAATTTGGAGAAAGGAGGAGAGAAAACCGACAACCATCGTCAACAGGAAAACCGGCCACAGCAATTTTGCCATGACAGCACCCATTTCCCAGGCGAGGTTGACAACCGACAATGGTGTGACCCGGAAATGGGCCATCATCCGCAGCAATGCAGTGTAGAGATCTTCCAGATCAGCCCAGAAATAGCGGGCGTAAAAAACCCAGAGCATCAGCGACATTGTCAATAGTGCGGCGGTTGCGACCTCTTTACTTTGAGCGACCTGACCTTTTTCACGGAAATCATCCCGCCGTTTGGACGTCGCTTCTTCTGTCCGTTCCTGACCGGAGTCTTCGGCCATTGATCTCTCCTTGTCTGAAACAAAATATCGACAGAGAGACCGCCCCTCAAATGAAGCATGGATCTGTCAATTTTTTGTTTATTCAGCTACATCAGACTAAAGAGACGCAAGAACCGTTCCGGAAGGGAAAAAAACTCTTCTTTCAACAGGGAGGAGACAATCCCGAAGGTAAGTCCCATGACAATAAACGAGATACCGATATTGACCGGGAAGGAGATCATAAAGACATTGAGCTGCGGGAATACCCGCGACATCACACCGAGGGTCAACGTTGACAGAATCAACAGCGCCAGAATCGGAGCGACCAGCCGCAAACTTAGAACCAACGAGTGATTGGCAACTTCGACGATCATTGGAATGGCACCACCCGATAGAGTGAGACTTCCCGGCGGCAGCATTTCGAAGGAGGCAACAATCGCTTCAAGAAACAGGTGGTGGATGTTGAGAGAAAGGAATAACAGGATGGCAAAGATCCCCTGAAAACGGGAGATCAACGCAACCTGCGACTGCGTGCTTGGATCAAAGATATTGGCAGCGGCAAAACCCATCTGATAACCGATTAACGATCCGGCAAATTCGGCAGCCATAAAGACCAGCTGCGCCAGAAATCCAACCAGCAGTCCCAGCACGATTTCAGCTGCGACAACCAGCCCGAAGCCAAGAATGGTAAAGCTTTCGTGGGGAATATAATCTTGCACCACCGGATACGTTATCATCGCAAACATAACAGCGACACCTAGACGCATCTGGAAGGGAACCTGGCTGCCGCTGAAAACCGGGATGGCCGCGAACATCGCCGCAACCCGTGCCAGACAGATCAGAAAGCCCTGGATTAATGGGAGTGAAAAATTTGGCAGATCCATGCGTCCGGCCCGGTTACGGAGTAATCGTTGGGAGCTGGTTGAAGATTGAGATGAGAAACCCGGTTGCTTTTTGCAGAATCCACGGTGCGAAAATCAGCAGGGTGACAAAAACACCGATGATCTTTGGTATAAACGTCATCGTCTGCTCGTTGATCTGGGTCGCCGCCTGAAAAATACTGATCACCAGCCCAATTCCAAGAGCAGCAATCAACATAGGGGCAGCACACATCAATGTTGTTTCAATGGCTTTTTGACCGATACCGACAACATATTCCGGGGTCATAATTCTCTCCTAACCAAAACTCTGCACCAGCGAACCGATAATCAGCGACCAGCCGTCAACCAGAACGAACAGCAGGATTTTAAACGGCAGTGACACAATAATCGGCGGCAGCATCATCATCCCCATCGACATCAGAATCGACGCAACAATCATATCAACCACCAGGAATGGAACAAATAACAGAAACCCCATCTGAAACGCCCTCTTCAACTCCGAAAGCATAAACGCAGGGATCAGCGTCATCATCGAAATATCAGCCTGATTTTCGGGCTGGGGGGATTTGGAGATATCGACCAGCAGTTGCAAATCTTTTTCCCCGACCTGCGAAAACATAAATTGACGCATCGGTTGAAGGGCGAGATCAAGTGCCTGCTGTTGATCGATTTTTTTCTCGAGATAAGGCTGCAATGCCTGTTCATTGATTTGATTAAAGACCGGAGCCATGACGAAAAATGTGAGAAAAAGTGACAGCCCGATAACAATTTGATTGGACGGTGCCGACTGGGTTCCAATCGCCTGACGCATAAACGACAGAACAATAACAATCCGGGTAAAACCGGTTGTCATCAGCAAAATAGCCGGGGCAACCGAAAGAATTGTCAGAACAATCAATACCTGAAGTGCTGTCGAGACCTCACCCGGATCGGTTGCCTGTCCGATGCCGACCGTAATCGTCGGTAATCCTTCAGCACAGACTCCCAACGGCACCAGCAGGAGAAGAATCAGTAGAGTCAACTTGAGCTTCATGACGACTCCTCTTCAACCTGCTGCAATGTTTCAGCAAAGGACTCACCGGATTCCAACTTGGTCAGACATTCGATCCGGTCATTACTCAGACCCAGCAGTAGTTCTTCGCCACGGACTTTCACCACACAGAGAAACTTGCGACCACCCAGCGGGCGGGTCTCAAGAACCTGAATCAGTCCCCCTTTTTTCTGCGGCAGAACACCAAAACCCTTACGGCTGGCGGCATAGAGCAACAACAACAGTCCAATCACAAAGACCAGTGCTGCCGCCATCTTCAGCGACGATCCCAGAAAACTGGGAGCCGCGATTGTTTCGGCAGCAAAGACCGGCTGAGCAATAAATAGAAAAAGAGGGATTAACAGTCGCATCATCTGTGCTCTCACGCTAAAGATTACCCAAGGTTTTCAATCCGCTCAGCCGGGCTGACGACATCGGTCAAACGGAGTCCAAACTTCTCGTTCACAACCACTGCCTCACCCCGGGCAATCAGCCGACCATTGACATACAGATCAAGGGGTTCCCCTGCCAGTTTATCGAGTTCGACCAGCGATCCTTCCTGCAACTGCAGCAGATCCCGCACCAAAATTCGTGAGCGACCAACTTCAACCGAAATTTCCAAAGGAATATCGAGCAGCAGATCAATTCCCCGCTCGTCAAAGCATTCCTTTGCATCTGCAGTATCGACCTGTCCGTTTTCAACATTTCCATCCGTCATCATCTATCCTCCGTGAGGGATTCGCCCCATAACGCGAATCGCCTTTTTACCGCCCTGAACTCCGGCCATGCCAAAGAATTTTGGACGTTTTTCCACCATAATTTTGAGTGGGGCATCAGGTTTGCAACCTAGATCGATAATATCCCCGACCTGGAAATTGAGAATATCCCGAACCCGCAATGACAACGTTGCCAATTGCGCTTCAAGCTCAATCTCCATATGTTCCAGCTCATCACACACCACCGAGCGCCATTTCGTATTCTGTGTCGGGCTGACCGGCACCGCTTTCACCTGTTGCTTTTTCTGCAACGGCTCCAGTGCAGTGTGAGGAATCGCCAGAGTAATATCCCCTTCAAGGGTATCGATCGTAACTTTAAACCGAGCCGCAACCACACCGACTTCGGGTTCAACAAAATTGAGCAGCCTCAGGTTGCTGACAACCTCAACCAAGGACGAATGAATCTCTTCAATTTGAGAAAATCCTTTGTTCAACTCAGGACAGGCCGAAGCAATCACTTCACGGATAACGTTCAGCTCGATGGCACTCATACTGCGACTTGGAACCGGGGTCTGGCTGTCAGAACTGCCGCCAAGCACCATCTCAACCAGTGAGAACGAAAGCTGTTCATCAAATATCACCAGCCCGCCACCGATAAGCGGTTCAAGCTGCAGGACACCGATAGCACCCCGCCCCGATAAACGCTGCAGCAAGGCATCAAATGTCATCGATTCCATCGCTTCAAGCTTCATATTGACTGCCCGCTGAAAACGAGTCGACAACGATAATCCGTAGTTTCGGGCGAAGCTATCGAGAATCAGATCGTAATTTTTAAGTTTCCAGCTATCCGAAGAAGAAGATTTGAACAGGTTGCAGCTTTCCGCTGCAGCGGCTCGGGAGCCACCTGCTTCACCGGCATCCTCCTGACCGACCGATTCGACATCGATGTCGCCATGTCTGACTGCCGACAGAAGGTCGGAAATTTCTTCTTTGCTGAGTATTTTTTCCACAGCGGGGCCCTTTACTGGACAACAAAATCGGTAAAATAGATTCGTTTAACCTTGCCCTTAGGCAGGATACTGTTGATTTTGTTAATCAACTCGGCACGTAACTGGATTTTTCCCTGAAGGTCGCTCAGCTCACTGAAGGTCTTATTACCGACCAGCAACAACACTGCATCTTTAATCTGCGGCATCCGCTGGGTCAGTTCTGCGGCTGTTTCGGGAGTATCAGCTTCAACGGTAATCGAGGCTTTCAGATAACGACTCTCTTCATCATCCATAATATTGACGATAAAGCTTTCGAGACTCACCATCGGACCAACTTGCTTGGCCTGTTGTTCCAGCTGCGCCTGTTCCTCTTCGGGGGAGAGCTTTTCCTCTTCGTCAGAGCCCATAAAGAAAAAGTATCCGGCTCCGGCACCTCCCAGTAGAATAAGAACGGCAACGATAATAATGATGAGTTTTTTCTTTCCACCGCCACCACCTTCTTCAGGATTTTCGGCTGCGTCTTTCTCTTTTTTTGCCATTGTTCTTTCCTTCCCGTCCGTTATTCAATATTCACTCTGAAATTAAAATGGGGCCTGGTCTTTCGCATCAAGAAGATAAGGAAGCTCCTGATCCGGATCGCCCTGGCTTTCGAGGACAAATTCTACCCGGCGATTCAACGCCCGTTCCTGCTCACTGGCATTGGGAAACAGTGGTTTCTGAGAACCGTAACCCGTTGCTGACATGCGATTCAGCGGAATCAGCTGATTAGTCGCCATAAAACGCAAAACCGAAACGGCCCGGTTGACCGACAGGTTCCAGTTGTTCATTTCGTTACCACGATCATCAGTATGCCCTTCAATTTTCACATTCAGCGGTAATGGACGAACCATCTCGGCAACCTTACGCAAGATCGGTTCCGCTTCAGGCTGCAGGCGACTCTGATTCGATCCAAACAGCACCGCTTCATCAACCCGTAACACAACCGCACCGCGGTCTTTCACCAGCTTGATTTTTTTATTGAGTTTCAGTTCCCGTAATTTGGTTCTCAACCGGCGATAAACCTGAGAGGTAAAATCGTCATTGACAGGTGAAAAAGTGACGACCTTCGGCTGAGTAATCTCGGTCTTATCACTACTGCCAAGAACACCGAATGCACCGGCCAGAGAATCACTGGCCTGATTAAATTTGACCTGATCCATATTGGCCATCGACAGCAGCAAAACAAAAAAGGTTAGCAGCAACGTCACAAGGTCACTAAAAGTCGCCATCCACATCGGTGCCCCGGGTGGAGGGCATTTAACTTTTTTCTCCATGATGAGTGCCTTTAGTTAAAGTTGCTCTGACGTTCTTTAGGTGAGACAAACGCATGTAACCGCTGTTCCATCAGACGCGGATTTTCTCCTTCGAGAATGGCTTTCATCCCTTCAGTCACCAATGTTTTGTTCAGTACCTCACTGGCGGATCGCAATTTTAGTTTTCCCGAAATCGGAGTCGCAAAAACATTCGCCAGAACAGCACCATAGAAAGTCGTCAACAACGCAACAGCCATTGCCGGGCCAATCGAAGAAGGGTCACTCATGTTCTGGAGCATCTGCACCAGACCGATCAGAGTTCCGATCATCCCCATCGCCGGACCGTAAGCGGCAATCGTCGCAAAAATATCGGCACCTTTATCATGACGTTCCATCACGTATTCGATCTCTTTTTCCAGCATATCCTTCAGCGCTTCGGGCTCCTGGCCATCGACCGCCATCTGCAACCCTTTGAGGAAAAATTCATCATCGATCTCATTCATCACAGACTGTAGCGATAAGATTCCCTCTTTCCGTGCTTTGCCGGCAAAAGTAATCAGCTTCTCTATGGTATCGACAGGAGATTGGGCTTTGTGAAAAAAGGCATTCCTAGCAACAGAAAAAGCCCCAAGAACATCTCCTAGTGGAAAGTGCACCAAAACGACACCGATGACACCCCCGCCGACAATAATAAGTGACGGAGTATCGATAAATATCATCAGTGAACCACCCTGAAGGATGGCAGAAAGCATCAGTCCGAAAGCTGCGACTAAACCGATAACTGTTGCGAGATCCATATCTGTCCTCTACCCCGGTACAACCGGGTATAAAATTGGTATCCGTCCCCAAAATACTTCCTGGGTCGAACAACCTTCAGAATTATGACATCCATATGACTTAAATTGGCATCGACCAACTGTCAAGCAGGTTACATGCCAGTTTAATAAAACCATCTCAATAAAATTAAATATATGTAAAATCAATATGTTACAAAAACACAAAAAGACCGGTTATCGATACAAAGAAAGCCGCCACTGAAAATCAGGGCGGCTTTCTTTGTTGAGTCATGATTTTGACCTATCAGAATTACCGCTTCAGATTGATAACTTCAGCCAGCATTTCATCGGTTGTCGTGATGGTTTTTGAGTTGGCCGAGAAGCCCCGTTGCGTGGTAATCATCTTGACAAACTCTTGTGCCATATCGACATTTGAAAGTTCCAGCGCATTGGTAAAAATCTTGCCAACACCAGAACCGACCGTTCCAACAACGGGGACACCTGACGTGGTGCTCTGGGCGTACATATTGCTGCCGATTTTTGTTAAAGCACTCGGGTTGGTAAATTTAGCCAGCGGAATCCGCATCAACATGCGTGGGGTTCCGTTGGAGAAGTTACCGACAACATTACCAAACTCATCAACACTCAACTTAACCAGTGTTCCAGTACCAAAACCATTTTGTTCCTGCGAAACGACAACAGATGGGCTGGCATATTGGCTGGTTTGCATATCAAGCGAAATTTGCTGGGTTTGCACCGCTCCATTCACCCAATCCAGAGCATCAGCACTTGTGGTTGCAGTCGGTCGGGGATAAACCGGGTCGCTACTGGTATCACCGGCATCCGTATAAAGTTCGTGTTGAGTCCCGTCTTCGTCTATAATGTGAATCAGGTCACCACTGGCATCGAAACCCAGTGAACCATGGCCAACAATTTCCAAAGCCCCCGCCGTACCACCGGTGACCTCACCGCCATCAACAACCGTATTCCAATCCCAATTCTGATCCGATGTTTTGGTAAAATAGGTCGTCATCAGATGGGTACTTCCCAGACTATCAAATACTTGGATTGAGGTTGCGTAATTAGAGGAGTTGGTTGGATCAGTTGCAACAAAACCGCCTGGAATTGCAGGTGAATCGGAATCCAGATTGGTATTCAGAATAATGTTGGACGTAGGCCCTGATGGGGTAAACGATTGCGTATTAGCCCAGATCGGCACGAGGTCACCAACGGTATTCCCATTATCGTCCAGTTGGTAACCCATGACGTTATAACCTTCCGGGTTAATGAGATAGCCTTCGGCGTTAAAACGAAATGCTCCGGCACGGGTATAGTTGTTGTTACTGTTGCCGGTTGAGGGATCGCTGACAATGAAAAACCCTGCCCCTTCAACCGCCAGGTCGGTATTGGTTTCGGTGTTTTCAAAAGTTCCCTGGCTGAAGATTGTATCGACGGTCGATAATCCGACCCCACGACCCACCTGAGAAATCCCGCCCGATCCTGAAACCTGACTTGACAGCAGGTCACCGAAAATTGTCCGGCTCGATTTAAAACCAACGGTATTGGCGTTGGCAAGGTTGTCACCAAGCACACTCATGGCGTTGGCGTTGGCATTGAGTCCACTGACTCCACTATAAAGAGAACTGGAAATACCCATGTTGTTACTCCTTGGTTGTAAGCCGCGTCAATCGGTCGGCGGCTTGCGAACCTCCTCAAAGAGGACCGGTTCGGTTAAGCAATCACGGCACTATCAATATTAGTAAACACGTTATTCTTTAATTGTTCCCGATCGACAACCGTTACCACGGTATCGTTCTTGACACTCACCACCAGAGCCGTATCATCAAGCATCACCAGCGACTCTTTTCCACCTTTGGCATTTACCTGAGAGACTGCCGATTCAAGGCGTTTCATTTGATGATCGTCAAATGTGATGCCCCGACTTTCCATCCGTGCAGTTGCATGTTTAGAGAACTTGACCGAACCTTGATCAATCTTGTTCTGCAACAGCTGATCAAAATGACCTTTTCCGGAAACGGTTCCCTGTTGTTTGCTCCGGGGAACATGGGAGCGAACCGGTGTAATCGGTTGCGGGATAATCGTAATCCGATCAGTCATAGGTTCCCCCCCGCTTTCTCAACCTTATTCAAAGCAAAGATCCCGGCATTGGTTTCCAGCTTCGGTGTTGCCCCACTCATATCGACAACGTTCACCTTCCCCTTGATCAGGCTATCGGCCTGCAAAAGATTATCGTCTTTGTCGACAGCACGGATTGCCAATGAATAATTACCCGCTTCGAGAGGCATTCCTGAATCGCCCAAACCATCCCAGCTAATAAAATATTGTCCGGGATCAGTTTGCTGAGACGAGATGGTTGCCACAGTTGATCCAGTCTGGTTAAGAACATACATTTTGACATCTTCCGCCTGAGTATTAAGGCGGTAGCCGAGTTGCACCGGATCACCAGTAAAATGAAAATTTCCGGTTTGGGCGACAACATTCTGACCAATAAGCCCTAATGCCGACATCCGTTCCATTTCACTACTCATTGCCCCAAGACCTTCAAGGCTTTTGTTGACATTCTCCAATTGTTCCAGAGAACTGAACTGCGCCAGCTGTGCGGTAAACTCGGTCGCATCCTGAGGGTTCATTGGATCCTGATTTTCCAACTGAGCGACCAGTAACAGGAGAAAATCATTTTTCCCCATGGCATTGCCTTTTCCTTCCACCTGGTTCAGTGACTGGCTTAGACCGGAATCAATTCCACTGATTGCTGACATCGAGTTCTCCTTTCTTTAGATTTTTAAACATGAAGGCTAATGCCTCCGCCACCGTTCTGCATCAGGTGGGCTAAAGGAATCGCTTGCTCTTCAAGCTCGAGATCCTGCTGGTTCCAATTAGAATGTCTTTCGGAACCTTGTTGTTGATATTGAGCCTGACCTTCAAATTGACCTTCGGCCTGACGTTGATCAACATTGACCAGGAATTGGTCAATCTTCAATCCCTGTTCCGCGAGAGCACTCCGCAGTTGCGGTAAATTACGCTCCAGCACTTCCTGAACCTGATGGGTCTGAGCATGAAGATGGGCCTGAACCCGATCCCCTTCAATCTTCAGTTCAAGTTTCAACGAACCCAACTCAGCAGGCTGTAGCCGAAGAACCATCCGTCCCGATTCACCGTTAATGCTACCGGAGATCTGCGTTACAACCTGGTCAAAAATCTGACTTTCCGGAATTTGATAACCGTTAGATAGCTGAACCATTGGTGTTTGCGGCATCGCTTTCGCTGTATCAAAACCCTGGACATGAGG
>JAMOPE010000289.1 GCA_027064785.1 Geobacteraceae bacterium | reverse complement strand
AACTCATGGGACAACTAAGTTATGTCTGGAAATGATTGCCGAATTATTGCAGCAACCAAGCCTACCACAAAACCTGCTTGATGTTGGAACCGGCTCGGGAATTCTGGCACTGGGGGCTGCAGCTCTGGGCTGTCACGAGATTGTTGCGACCGATATTGATGATGTCGCGTGTCGCGTTGCGGCAGAAAATATTGAAAAGAACGGCTATAATAAACAGATCAAGGTAACTTCCGAGTCATTGGAAACATTACCCGGACACTTTGATCTGATCGTTGCTAACATCATGGCTGAAGAAAATATTCGCCTTAAGCAGGCATTTCTCGATCATCTGGCGACGGGTGGTCATCTCGTTCTGTCGGGGATTCTGCAGGAGAAGGAACAGCTGGTTTGTGATGGTTTTGCCGACCTGCCTCTGACACTGCTGGAAAGTCGCTGTCAGGATGAGTGGGTCTGTCTGCTGTTTCGTGGCAAGTGATGCGTTGTTTTTATTTTCCTCATCCTGAATTACGTCGTGGCGATCTGTTGCCACTGACGGATGAGTTGAGGAAGCATCTTTGCGTTGTTCTAAGAATGGTTCCCGGCGAAAAAGTTGAATTTTTCAATGGCTATGGTCAGGTTGCCACAGCTGTTTTAAGAGATGAATATTGCGTTGAACTGTTTGATGTGGTGACTCGTCCTGCCCCGCAGTGTTCTCTGACATTGATTCAGGGGTTGCCGAAGGGTGACAAGCTTGAACTGGTTCTGCAAAAAGGGACCGAGCTGGGTGTCAACAGCTTTTATCTGACCGCGATGGAACGGAGTGTCAGTCAGTTAAAAGCAGATCGTAAGCAGAAGCGGCTGGAACGCTGGCAGAAAATCGTTCAGGAAGCGGCGCGGCAGTGTCGTCAGTATTACCTTCCAGAATTGACGGCTGATGTCACGCTGGCTGAAACGTTATCGGCTGTCGATGCCGATGTGAAGTTACTACTGTGGGAAGAAAGCGCACGTCCGATGTCTGAGGTTCTGCCGCAAAAAGCACCGCAGCGGATTGCAGTGATTGTCGGCCCCGAAGGAGGGGTTAGCCCACGTGAGGCCGCTCAGGCTGAGGCGAATGGCTATCAGGCGGTGAGCCTCGGACCGCGAATCTTACGTACGGAGACAGCAGGGCTTGCGATAATGACAGTTTTACAATATCTTTATGGGGATTTGGCTTCGGGCCAGCATGGTAGAACGGCTATGAATCAAGGAAAGGAAAAGTCATGAGGTGTCCCAAGTGTGGCTACAACAGTTTTGACCATCTTGATAGCTGCAAAAAATGTGGAAAAGATCTGGTTGAGTTCAAACAGAGCTTTGGAATTAAAAGCGTCCTTTTTCCCGGCCAGATGGGTCTGGATAGTGGCGTTGACGAGGCCGAATTTGACAGTGTTGCCGATGCTGCGGTCACGGCTGCAACAGGGGGAGCAGTTGCAGCGGCAGCTGTTGCCGATCCGGTAGTAGCAGAACCGGCAGCAGCTGGTGACGGTGACGATTTTGGTTTTGATTTCATGGGTGATAGCGCCGATGATGATGATCTTTCCTTTGATGAGTTATTTGAAGAAGCTCCCGAAGATGAAGACATTGAAGAGACAATCGAAGGACCGAAAGCAGCGGAACCTGAAGAAAATGATGCTGCTGAAGGCGACGATTTCTCTTTTGATATGCCTGAGGACGATGACAGCAGTCTTGAGGATGATTTTGGCTTTGATCCCGAAACGGATAGCGATACAAAAAATAGTGATTCAGGGTCCGGGGAGGGCCCCGAACGCCCTTTTGACTTACCGGAGTCCTCACAGGTTGTGGGGGCTCCGGTTGATTCTCAGGATGAAATCTCTTTGTCTGTGGCAGCGGCAGCAGTTGTTGTTGAGAAGGCAGAGATATCTCTCCCTGCCCCGGTAGA
>JAMOPE010000288.1 GCA_027064785.1 Geobacteraceae bacterium | reverse complement strand
TTGGACTAAAGTCCATGGTTTTCATCAGCGTGATGAGACAATCAAGCAGAAGCCTTACCACCCAACAATAACATCCCAGTAAACAAACACGGTCACGGGTTTGAAGTGTTTGCAAAAACTGCTATAATTTCGATAGATTTTCAAACGTCCGTATCCCTAGCGACAGGAGGCTGCTATGCTGGAAATTGTTGAAAAAACATTGTTGACCGGAATCGGTGCTGTTGCACTCACCCAGAAAAAAGCAGAAGAACTGATTGATGACTTGAAAAAGCGGATGAATTTAACTGAAGAAGAAGGAAAAAACCTTCTCGAAAAACTCCGTGATGCCGCCAAAGACAACCAGAAACGGTTGGAAGAAATGGCACAGAATGAAGTTAAAAAAGCATGTGATCGAGCCGGAGTGATGACAAACGAAGAGTTCAAAAAACTTCAGGACAAAGTTGAGAAGCTCGAAAAACAACTGAAAGCATTATCAAAATAGACATCACAGGATAGTTCATTGCCCTTTAATCGGATCAACCGCAATATCCGTTCACTGAAGAGATATCGCCAGGTTCTTGGTGTTCTGATCAAGTACGGATTCGGTCATATCGTTGACCAGCTCAATATCGACTATTACATTGAGCTGGGAAAACGAATCGTCACCCTGGGAACCGTTTCGCGCGAGTTGGAACGTCTGACTCAGGCGGCTCGATTCAGACTGGTTCTGGAAGAACTGGGGCCGACGTTTATTAAACTGGGGCAACTCCTTTCTACCCGCTCGGATATTGTCCCGACCGATGTTCTGGAAGAGCTGAAAAAACTTCAAGACCGGATCCCTCCCGTTCCTCCCGCTGAAATCATGGCACAGATTCATCGAGAGCTGGGCTATCCGGCAGAAGAGCTGTTTGATCAGATTGAGAAGACGCCCCTGGCAACCGCCAGTATCGCGCAGGTTCATCGCGGCAGGCTGAAAACCGGCGAAGAGATTGTGTGTAAGGTTCGCCGCCCCGGCATCGAATCTATCATCGAAACCGATCTTGATATTATGATGGGGCTGGCTTATCTGATTGAGAAGCATCTACCCGGTGGCGATGTTTACGATCCGGTGAGCCTGGTCAAAGAGTTCCGGCGCACCATTTATCGTGAGCTCGATTTCTCCCGGGAAGGCCGGACAACAGAACGTTTTGCTGCTAACTTTGCTGATGATGAAACCGTTCATATCCCCACAGTTTACTGGGACTACACCGGTCAGACAGTTCTCACCCTTGAATATATTTCGGGGATAAAAATTTCACAGTACGAAGAACTGGAAGATGCAGGGCTGGATGTTAAGGTTATCGCAAAAAACGGGGCCGATAACTTCCTCCGCCAGGTTTTTATCCACGGACTGTTCCATGCCGATCCCCATCCGGGAAACCTCCATGTCATGCCCGGCAACGTTATCTGTATCTTCGATTTCGGCATGGTCGGTCGGCTTGACGATGATCTGAAGCTTCACCTGACAGAACTGTTATTATGTGTCCTGCGGCGCGATGTCGACCGTCTGGTCATGCAGCTTCTCTATTCGGGAGACCTGCACGATGAATCGAACCTGAAAAACCTTAAACACGACCTGACAGAATTCATCGATGATTACTACGATATTCTGCTCCAGGATCTCAAAGTCGGCAAGCTTCTTATCGACTTTATCCAGATCCTTACTGAGTACAAAATCAAGTTCCCATCCAACCTGATGTTATTATCGCGGGCACTGTTTGTTATGGAAGGGCTTGGGAAGCAGCTTGACCCTAATTTCAATATGGTTGAGCAGCTTAAACCGTTTGCCGAGCAGATTATTGCAGAACGCTACTCCCCGACCAGCATTGCAAAAGATGCCGCCAAAACTCTCCAATCGTATCAGGCACTGGGGAAAAGCTTACCCAAAGACATCAAAGAATTTATTAACCGGATCAATCGGAATAAATTCAAAATCGACCTGGAACACCGCGGTTTTGAGCGTTTGATTAATGACCTCGACAAGTCGACCAATCGCATTTCATTCAGTATGATCATCTCAGCACTGATTGTTGGGTCTTCACTCATTATGCAGATCGATAAAGGGCCGATGCTGTTCGGTTTCCCGATCCTTGGGTTGTTAGGTTATTCTGTTGCGGGTGTTCTCGGATTAGGGTTAGCAATCGCCATTCTACGCTCAGGACGAATGTAATTTTTTGCGCTACGCCACCCTCCAATACGTGGCAGCGACACAACAAGTAACAGCTGTGGTGTCTCCGGCACAGATATCTCAAAAAATTGCGCATTCGCGCAACACATCCCAAGGCAAACAAACTCACATAAAAAGATAAAGCCCAGTACTTTTGGCAAGATAGAGTCCTACAATTGACTGGCAAGCTTTTTGCATTTACAGCAGAAGAACAGTTCATCCGATACAAACAAGACGGGACGATTTTAAATGATTTTACAGCGTACAATCAAAAAACCAGCAATGATCTCCGGAATTGGACTCCATAGCGGAGCCCGTATCAACCTCAAGATGCGTCCGGCGGCTGCAAATACCGGTATCATTTTTCATCGGACCGATGGTGAGCAAACTGTCGATATCAAAGCATGCTCAGAAAATGTCGTTGATACCCGCATGGCGACCGTTATCGGCTGTCAGGGAATGACCGTTTCGACTATCGAGCACTTTATGGCCGCCTTGGCTGCATTTGGAATCGACAACCTTCACGTTGATATTGACGGCCCCGAAGTTCCTGTTTTAGACGGCAGTGCTGCACCATTCACCCGTGAGATTCAACAGGTTGGAGTTAAAAACCTCCATCGTAGTCGTAAATTTATTGCTATCCGTAAGCCCCTCGAAATTATCGAAGGGGAAAAACGGATCAGCATTATACCATCACGTTTCTTCAGAATTTCATTCGATATCGCCTTTGACCATCCGGCGATCTCGGTTCAGCAACACAGCATGAAGTTCACCACTGAAGAATTTTGCAAGGATATTGCTGCTGCAAGAACGTTCGGCTTCCTCCACGAGGTTGAATATCTTAAAGCAAATGGCTTGGCACGGGGTGGTTCTTTAGAGAATGCCGTTGTCATCGACAAAAACGGTGTCATGAACCCCGAAGGTCTTCGCTATAACAACGAGTTTGTCCGTCACAAAATCCTTGATGCTTTCGGCGATTTCAGCCTCCTCGGGTCTCCGATGCTTGGCCATATCAGAGCATTTAAAGCCGGGCATGATTTGAATGCGAAAATGGTTCGCAAGATTGAGGAAAACCCTGACCACTGGACTTATGTTGAATTCACCGAGCAGGCTCTTCGTGAAGCACAAAAGTCCGAAGCTAAAATCTTTACCAACGATCTTGCCTGGACAAAAGCCTAAACAATTTTATCTCCAGCGGGGAAGGGATTTCGTCCTTTCCCCGCCTTTGTGATCTCCCTGATTCGCCTCCCCTCTAAAAAACCTCATATTGACTCTACCTGACCGACCTGATAAAAATCATAGTTCTGGAAAACTTCTATGCAACGCTAAAAACCGGGGGCTTGCTTTTCTTCTCCATTTTCATAAAGAAAGGTGAAAGGAGACTCAACGTGAAAATTCCGGTAGTTTACAAAAGCGGCGAGGAAGATCTGATCGAACCTAAATTTCTCGATATTCTCCTCCACATCGGAGAAATTCAGGAATTCCGGCGCAGTGACCACTGGGTCAATGCTACAGATGACCCGATTCGGTCCCCACAAAAACGACAAAACAACTTTCAGGGAGATGACAGACGCCGCCAAGCAACAGCTGAAATTAATTTTTCTTTGTAAAAAACTCAGGGGCACCACCAATAAAGAAAGCCGTTATCAAAACGATAACGGCTTTCTTTATTGGTACGATTATTTATCCGAAGATTCCTGTGGAAAATCAGGAAGGGCTTTCGGAATTTTCAAGCCCGGAGGCGGAGACATCCCCCCGCCCCGGCCGGAACAAAGATCTTTCAAGCGGGAGATAACCCACTTTACTCCTCGCCAAAGCTTTGGCAGCAACCAGATCATCATCACGATACAAAGCAACAGGAAAACAACAAACACCCAGGGATAGTGGAGTGCCGTCAAAAGACCGGCAATCACCAGAGCATCTTCAGATAGTGATGCCACCCAGTTTGTAAAGGGCTCAGGAGAAACATTGATCAGAACCCGGCTTCCTGCTTTTGTTGCATGAACACCGGCAGCCAACCCTCCCCCGGCAATCGCAACAGCCAGAGAAACTGCCGGGTCCACATCACCGACAGCAGCGGCGGCCATTGCCGCCCCCGCAGGAATCCGGATAAAAGTATGGAGGGCATCCCACGAATTATCGACACCGGGAACTTTATCGGCAAAAAACTCAACCAGATACATCGCCCCGGCAGCAAAAAGAACCATCGGATTCATCAAAATCTGCAGATCAGCAGGCAGAACAAGATTACCTGAAGCCCCCAGCAATCCAAGAACCAGAATTGCCGCGTACAAGTTAATTCCGCTTGCCCATGCGACACCCATACTCAGGGCAATAACCGAAATAATGTGATCGTACTGTTCCATCGTTACCTCAGTATTTGCACATCAGAGAGACTATTCCTCTTCAGAGTCGGGTCCTCCGAAAAAGACCCTGACAATTGCTTTAAATTCAGAATCGACTTGTTTGATTGTTGGAGCGATAACGTCTTCAGTCAATCCGGTCTCTTCCCATGCTTTAAGTTGCAGTTCGGGAACTTCATTGACCAGCATCACCTCGTGACCGCAGGCATGTGCAAGAACATCCGCAATATGGACAATACACGCCTCCTTGGAATAATGGGCAAGACGCGGTGAGTGGTGACTGCCTATCATGCGAATCAGTGAGGGTGACAGCCGCCACTTCTCCGCCAGGTGTTTCCCGACAATACTGTGATCGGTTTTCAGTCGATCCTGCTCAGCGCGATACATCGGTAGATGTTCCTGACGTGCCAGGGCAATAGCACCGGCATATTGAGGGGCCATCCGGTCAAGCATGACCAGTCGTCCGATATCGTGAAGTAACCCACCGATAAAGTATTTCTCAGCAGCCTCTTCACCAAGGTAACCGGCAAGAATCCGCGAAAACAACCCACAGCGAATCGAATGACGCCAGAACGAATCCATATTAAGAAGATCTGACGGAACATTCTGGAATTGCCGGATAACCGTAATTCCCAGAGTCAATGTCGACAGCTCATCCGTTCCCAGTAAAGATACCGCGCGTGAAACCGAATCAATTTTCCCCGAGAAACCATAAAATGGACTATTGACCAACCGCAGCAACCGGACAGTCAAACTGGCATCGTTACTGATAGCCTTGGCAATCTGAAGGGAAGAAGAGTTCGGATGATTCAACAATTCAACGATATGCGAATAAACCGCCGGAGAAGAGACAATATCGACATCCCCCTTCAAAAGATGGGGAAGGCTCAACGGTGGCAGATCGCTTTGTTCGTCAACGGGAAGAGCAGCATCAGAAAAGACAATTGGATCCCACCCCTGCTGCAAACTCAGTGCAAAACGGTGGACAACATGGCGATACAGTGTCGCGATCGGCTCTAATTCCAAGTCATTGAGGATAAAACGTCGCCAGAGATAGCCTTCTGCCCGCTCAATAAATTCTGAGTTCAACTCCTGACTCTGGCGATAATCATCTCCTAGGCTCAATTCATCAATATCGGCCTCAATGATTCCCCAGCTTTTCAGAATTTTGAGGTGATTGGCCTGCAGGGGGGCCCCTGCTGCCAAAACGAACCGCCCGGTCGGAGTGAATAAATCCTCCGCTAAAACCATCCCTTCAGTTAAATCATCTACGTAAACAAGTGCCAAAATAACATGCCCTTCACAGTTTATGCGCCCATCAAATATTTCAATAGTCCGAGAGTATAGGGAATATCGTTAAATGGGGCAACTCTCATGACACGTTAAAAGCACAAATAATCACTAGAACAACCCGGGAATCGCTAATAATTTCTATTCACGAACAAATCATTCAACAGGAAATGCCGGGATCTTTGAAAGGTTCCAAATCTTTGCGTTGTACTCTTCCATCGTCCGATCGGTCGAAAATTTTCCGGCAGACGCAGTGTTAAGAATACTCATCCGAGTCCAGCCCGTTTGATCACGATACGCCTGCGCCACCCGCTGTTGCGCGGCAACGTAGTCGGAAAAATCAGCAGCAACCAGCCACGGATCGTGAGGATTCTGAATCGCCTGCAAGATAGAATCAAAAATCCCCGCTTCAAACTGGCTAAAGTGACCACTTTGCAGTAGCTGCATCACCCGCTGCAGGTTTTCATCACCTGCGATAATCGCAAGAGGGTCGTAATCCTTGCGCCGTTCTTCAGCCTCTTCCGCGGTCAAGCCGAACAGGAAGAAATTATCCTCCCCAACTTCTTCGCGAATCTCAATGTTCGCCCCGTCAAGCGTCCCGACCGTCAACGCACCATTCAGCATGAATTTCATATTCCCGGTGCCGGACGCCTCTTTCCCCGCTGTGGAAATCTGCTCTGACAGATCGGCACCAGGGCAGATAACCTCCATGGCCGAAACCCGATAATTGGGGATAAAAGCAACCTTCAAGAGAGAACCTACCGCCGGATCATTATTGACCACCGTCGCAACATTATTAATTAACTTGATAATTTGTTTTGCCATGGCATAACCAGGAGCCGCCTTTCCCCCGATCAAAACGCAGCGCGGCGTCCAGTTATGGGTATCTCCACGTTTAATCCGGTCATACAGATGAATCACATGAAGGATATTGAGAAGTTGCCGTTTATATTCATGAATCCGTTTAACCTGAACATCAAACATGGCGTCGGGAGAAAATTTGACTCCACAATCTGCTGCGACCATTTCGGCGAGGCGTACCTTATTGTTGTATTTCACCTGCTGCCAACGCTGCTGCACTGCGGGATCATCTGCCAGTGGGCGCAGCCGACTCAGCTGTGCCAAGTCGGTCACCCAACCGGATCCTATCTTTTCACTGATCAAATCGCTCAATTCGGGATTGGAGTATGCCAGCCAGCGGCGTTGAGTAACTCCGTTTGTTTTATTATTGAACTTTTCCGGCCACAACTCATAAAAATCGTGGAACAACCCTTCGCGCAACAATTTTGAATGCAATTCAGCGACCCCATTCACCGAAAAGCTGGCGACAATTGCGAGAAAAGCCATCCGCACCTGTGGTTCCGGTCCCTCCTCAATCAACGACATCCGCCGTTGCCGTTGCATGTCTCCGGGCCAGCGCTCAGCGACTTGCTTCAGGAAGCGGGCGTTGATTTCATAGATAATTTCAAGTAAGCGTGGCAGCAGGCGCTGAAACATCCGCACCGGCCAGCGTTCAAGAGCCTCCGGTAGCAGGGTGTGATTTGTATAGGCCATCGTGCTTCGAGTTATATCCCAGGCCTCATCCCAGCTTAGACCCTGGTCATCCATCAGCAGCCGCATCAGCTCTGGCACGGCACAACTCGGGTGGGTGTCGTTAAGCTGAAAACAATTTTTTTCGGCAAATCGGCTCAGATCTGCCTGCTCGGTAATAAGCCAGCGGTTCAGAACATCCTGCAAGCTGGCAGAAGCGAGAAAATATTGTTGCTGTAATCTAAGTTCTTTCCCGTTTTCGCTGCTGTCGTTGGGATAAAGAACCATCGTGATTTTTTCTGCTTCATTCTTGCTTGCTACTGAACCGGTATAATCGCCGGAATTAAACTCTTCCAGATCAAACTCTTCCGTCGCCTCTGCCTTCCACAGGCGCAAAGTATTAACCGTACCATTGCGATAACCGGGGATTGGAACATCGTAGGGGACAGCCAGAACATCCCGGGTATTAACCCAGCGCATCCTCGTTCTTCCTGCGACATCACTGGTCGCTTCGCTGTAACCACAAAATTTTATCCGCTGGCTGTATTCGGGCCGTTTGATCTCCCAAATATTGCCTATCCGCAACCAGTGATCGGGCTCTTCAACCTGATAACCGTTGACAATATGCTGGCGAAACATCCCGTATTCATAGCGGATACCATAGCCTTGCACCGGCAATTGCAAGGTGGCGCAACTATCCAGAAAACACGCTGCAAGACGCCCCAGTCCCCCATTCCCCAAACCGGCATCGGGTTCTACACCCTCAAGGTCTTCATACTCCAGACAAATTGAGTTTAAGGCCTGGGTAAGCTTTTCATCGAGGCCAAGATTCAAGACCGCATTTCCCAATGTCCTTCCCATCAAAAATTCTAATGAAAGGTAATAAGTCCGCTTACAATCACTCTCTTCGTAAGCATAACGCGTATTTTTCCAGCGCTCCATCAGGCGGTCACGCACCACCAGTGCCAACGCATCATAGGCGTAGTGATAATGGGTCGAGCAACAATTACGGTCACGCCCCAGATAGTTCGTATAATAATGGCGAAAATGGCGCTCCAAATCGGCCGGTTCCATCCCGAGAGGGGGAAGGTTGGTCAAATCGGGACAGGCAGTTTCACTTTTGAAATTTTCTTTATCCATACTCGCACCTTCAATCCATCAGTGGGCAACAGCCCAGTTTGCTCCAACACCAATATCAACCTTCAGCGGCACATCCAGTTCAACAGCCGATTCCATTTCAACCCGAATCAGCTCTTTCACAGCTTCAAGTTCATTCTCGGGAACTTCAAAAACCAGTTCATCGTGAACCTGCAGTAACATCCGGGTTTTAAACGATTCTTCTGTCAGGCACCGATCAATGTTGACCATCGCCACCTTGATGATATCGGCAGCACTTCCCTGAATCGGATAATTGATCGCGTTGCGTTCTGCATAACTGCGAACCGCACCGTTTTTACTGTTAATCTCAGGGATCGCACAACGACGCCCGAGAAGAGTTGTCACGTACCGATTTTCCCGCGCCTCTATTTTTTTCTCTTCCAGATATTTCAAAATCGCCGGGTAGCGCTCAAAATAATGATCGATAAACTGCTGCGCTTCAGCACGGCTGATTCCCAGATCTTTGGCAAGGCTGAACGCCCCCATTCCGTAGAGAACTCCGAAGTTGATTGTCTTTGCCTGACGGCGCATTTCATCGGTGACCATTTCGGGAAAAACATTGAAAATTTCACTCGCCGTGCGCCGGTGGATATCCTCTCCGGCAACAAAACTCTCCTTCAAATCAACAACATCAGCCATATGTGCCATCACCCTCAATTCTACCTGAGAATAATCGGCTGACAACAGGGTCCAACCCGCAGCAGGAATAAACGCTTCACGAATCCGCCGTCCTTCTGTCGTACGAATCGGAATGTTCTGCAGATTGGGATCACTTGAAGAGAGGCGACCCGTTGCAGTCACCGCCTGATTGAACGACGTATGCAGCCGCCCTGTCGCCGGATTAATCAGCTTTGGCAATGCATCGGCATAGGTACTCTTCAGCTTGCTAACTGAACGATATTCAAGAATTCTGGCCGCAATTTCGTGCTCAACGGCCAGATTGTTCAGCACCTCAACATTGGTTGACCAACCGGTTTTCGTTTTCTTTCCTTTGGGCAAACCCAGTTTTTCAAACAGAACCTCCCCCAGCTGTTTGGGAGAATTGATATTAAACGCTCCCCCGGCCAGCTGATGGATCTCACTTTCAAGCTTCTCCAGTTGACTCCCCATCTGCCCCGACAGGCTGCCGAGAAAATCACCATTGATCGTCATTCCCCGCCATTCCATCCGGGTCAGCACATCAACTAACGGCATTTCAACTTTGCGGAACAGGTCGGTCACCGCTCCGACAGGAAGCTGTGGTAACAGTTTCTCTGCCAGTTGCCATGTGATATCGGCATCTTCTGCCGCATAGCGAACCGCCTTTTCAACCTCTACCTCACTGAAGCAGATCTGTTTTTTTCCTTTTCCGGTCATTTCGGAATAAGGGATCGTCCGGTGGTTGAGATGTTCCAGAGCCAACGCGTCCATCCCGTGAGATTTTGCTTCAGGATGGGTGACGTAGGAAAGAACCATCGTATCGATATCGATCCCGCGAAGTTCAATTCCAGCATGCCGCAACACCAGTGCGTCATACTTAATATTCTGTCCGATTTTTTTGTAATCACTGTTTTCCAATAAAGGTCGAAGCTTTTCGAGAACCAGTTCCAACGACAACTGCTCCGGAGCACCCAGATAGCGATGACCAACCGGGACATACCATGCGTGATCAGCACGGATCGCAAACGACAACCCGACCAGCTCTGCCTGGACGGCAACCAGACTG
>JAMOPE010000287.1 GCA_027064785.1 Geobacteraceae bacterium | reverse complement strand
TAAATTTGCCAGTGCGGGGTGGAGCCTGCTCAGCTTTGGTGGTGGTTGTATTTTTTTTCGTGCAGGTGCTAAAGTTTTGCGGTTCTGGGACAGGCTCTATAATAGGGTTTATCTTCCCCAGAACGTCATGTTCTTCCCAACCGAATAGATGTTCGGCGGCTTTATTCCAGACCAGGATTGAGCCCTCTTTATTAACGGCAAAAATAGCTAGTGGAGACCCCTGAACCAGGGTCCAAAGGGTCTCCAATCCAACCTGTTCTGCAGTCATACATAGTGGTGCTGCAATCGGTTGCATCTAAGTGTCCCCTGTATAATCAGCGCCTTTCTTTTCCACACTGTAAGCAAAAATCGGGATATAGATTAAGGTCAGGATTGTCCCGATAATCAGCCCGCCGATCGCGACATCGGCCAGAGGTGAAAGACGCTCCAAACCAACGGCCCATTCAAAAGCAATTGGGATCATCCCGGCAATGGTGCCGAAAGCGGTCATAAAAACTGGGCGGAAACGGACTTCTACGCACTCCAGTGCCGCAGCAAATGGGCTATTCCCCGCCTTGCGGTAGTGTTGATAAAAATCTATCAACAGCACCGAGTTCTTGATAATAATCCCAAATAGCAGCAGGATACCAACCAGACTCGGCATACAGCTTGGCTTGTTAAACAGCAGCATCCCCCATGAAGCACCAATCATCGCTAGCGGTAAAACCAGAACCATAACAACCGACATCCGCACCGACTGGTAAATTGCGACCAGTGCCATGAGCAACAAAACGACCCCAATCCCGATCGATTTGATCATTCGCTTGAAGGTGTCACCCATCTGTTTCATATCACCCTCTTGGTGGATTTCGACACCCGGAACATTCAGTGATTTCAGCGCATTGATAACATCATCTGTGACAATAGAGATGGGTCGTTTGGAGCGATAGCCACTCACATCGAGAGAATAAAGCAACTGATTTCGCTCAACTTTATTGGCGGTAAGGCGGTAGTTTATTGTTGCCAAAGATTCAAGCGGGACAGGCCCCTTTGCAGTCTGGATCGGAATCAGGCGTAAATCTTGAAGGCTTTTATCAAAGGGACGATTAAAGTAGAGGCGAACAAATTGAGCCTGCATGGTAACCAGATTACCACTGAGTGTCACAGGAATCCCCGCCAAAGGAAGTTGTGCTGCAATCTGTACCGGAGTCATACCATAGGCAAGGGCACGATTACTGTCGATTTTAAGCTCTGCTTCGGTAAAATCGTTGTCCCAGCTCGTTGTGACTGAAGTCAGCCCTTTAACCTGTTTAAGGGCTTCGGCAACCTTGTGGCTGGCAGCAGGAAGAAGGTGATAATCCTCAGCCAGAAGCTGGACATTAACCGGTGCTTTGATACTGGAGACTGCCGTTGCACCGAAATCGTAAACATCAACAGCTTTCACATTCTGCAGTTGCGAAAGTTGCTGGCGAATCCGGTCTTCCAGTTGCCAGATTGTTGCTTTACGTTGAAACCGATCGACGCAGTTGATGGTCATGATCGATTCGGTCGGCAGCGATCCCGACCCAAGCGACAGAACGCCGGGCTCACTTCCAAAGCTGACCGAGCTCATCTTAACTTCGGGCTGTTCATGCAACCATTTGAGGAACGGAGCAATCCGTTTCTCGGCAGCATCAACGGTCTCATTTGCACTAAACTTAATATGGGCTTTGATAATTCCGGTATCCATCGGTGGCATCAAGTCCCGCCCAATGACCGGCATAACCCCACGGACACTGAAAGCCAACAGAACAACAACACCCACAATCATAATCGTCCGTCGTAGTCGTGAGTGTCCCCCGGCCGAAAATTTCAAAATTGCCAGATAGGGTCCGACCAGTCGCCCAAAGGTTTTTTCGTATAAACGCTCGAGGCGTTGCTCAATCCAAAGCTTGTTGGTTCCT
>JAMOPE010000286.1 GCA_027064785.1 Geobacteraceae bacterium | reverse complement strand
TAAAGACGATAGACCTGTTCCGGGTTTCTGATTCGGACGGCTGTTAACATTTTCAATGTTTGCTCTCGTGCGACAGTTTTTGAGACGTTACTGTGAACAATATAGGCTTCACTAATCTGTTCACCGACTGTCCGCACCGGATTCAGAGAATATTTTGGATCCTGCATAACCATGGAGATTTCGTTACCACGGATCTGCCGCATCTCCTTTTCACTGTACGCGAGAAGGTTTTTTCCTTGAAACGAAATTTCATCGGCTGAGATCTTCGCGTAAGGCGGCAACAATCGAAGGATAGAACGGCCAGTCACAGATTTCCCCGAACCGGACTCGCCAACAATACCAATTTTTTCTTTACCCAGTGAAAAACTGACATTTTTTACCGCATGAACATCTCCCTTAGGAGAAGGAAACGTTATGCTGAGGTTATTAACTGTCAGAAGCTGTTTATTCTCAGTCATTGCAGAATCCATCAATCATCACTTTTAGGGTCAAGAACTTCACGCAGACCATCACCAAGAAGATTGAATGCAAGGCTGACAATAAAAATCGCCATTCCCGGCATTGTGATCAACCACCAGTGGTCAAGAATATAAGCACGCCCACTTGATGTCATAGCACCCCACTCAGGTGACGGTGGCTGGGCTCCCAGTCCGAGAAAACCAAGCCCTGCAGCCGTTATAATAATGCCTGCCATGTCAAGAGTAACCCGGACAATTAACGAGGAGAGACACAGCGGCATAATATGTTTGATGATAATCCGAATCGGTCCGGCACCCTGCAACTGGATTGCCCGGATAAAATCAGAATTTCTTATCGTGATTGTTTCACCTCTCGAGATTCGGGCATAGGGTGGCCACGATGTAATCGCAATCGCAATAATAGCATTTTCGATCCCTGGACCCAGAGCTGCGACAAAAGCCAGAGCCAGAATCAGTTTTGGAAAAGCAAGAAAGATGTCGGTAATCCGCATTAAAACAGTGTCAATGAATCCGCCAAAATACCCGGCAACAGTTCCGACGACAATTCCGACCGGTGCAGCAATAATCGCCACCAGACCGATGACATACAGTGTCAGTCTGGAACCCCAGACAACCCTGCTGAAGATATCGCGTCCCAGCTCATCAGTTCCGAAAATATGTTCAGCCGAGAACGGTTGCAATCGCTGGCTCAGATTTGTCAGAATCGGATCAAACGGTGCAATCAGAGGTGCAAAGATAGCAATCAGAATAAGAGCAACAATAATGAGAAGACCGATGACGGCAAGGCGATTTTTCAGAAATTCAAGAATACCCAGATAAGCACGTCCGCTTGCAGCCTGGAACGCTGAGCCGGGGGTATCTGTCAACAGCCACTCTTTAAGTGTGCCGGATGTTGTCATTTTATCGGTCATCAGTTTAAACACACCATGGTTTCATTATAATCGAGCCCGAGGATCAAAAACTTTGTAAAGAAAATCGGAGAAAATATTAACCCCAAGGAAAATACTCCCGACCACAATCGTACTTCCCAGTACGGCATTCATATCAGCATTCAGTAGCGACTTTGTCAGATACAAACCAAGCCCGGGCCAGGCAAAAATAGTCTCTGTCAGCACCGACCCCTCAAGCAAAGACCCAAAACTTAAAGCGACGACAGTAATAAGTGGGATCGCACAATTACCAAATGCATGTCCCCAGATGACTTTCCACTCGGCAACTCCTTTCACGCGGGCTGTCAGGACATACTCCTGGCGTAACTGCTCTATCATGAAGGAACGGGTCATTCGGGAGATATAGGCCATACTGTAATAGCCCAGAAGAGTTGCCGGCATGATAAGATGGGATAGAGCATTTCTGAAGATTTCCCACTCCCCGGCCATGGCAGAGTCGATCAGCATAAAGCCGGTAACAGGATCGACCAGCCCCTCATAAAAAACATCGACC